>NZ_JBWDLJ010000002.1:600000-900000 GCF_056238645.1 Formosa sp. F44 | reverse complement strand
CGTGATGTAAGAATACAAGCAAAATACGACCGTAGTTTAGGCGTTTTAAAGTATTTAAAATCTCAAGGACAACGCAGAACTAAATCTGGAATTATGCTAGGTCTTGGCGAATTACGAGAAGAAGTTATTGAAACCTTACACGACTTAAGAGCTAACGATGTAGATGTTGTTACTATTGGTCAGTATTTACAACCTAGTAAAAAGCATTTACCTGTAAAACAATTTATAACGCCAGACCAGTTTGCAGAATACAGAGAAATTGGACTGGAGTTAGGATTTAGACATGTAGAAAGTAGTTCTTTAGTACGTTCTTCTTACAAAGCACAGAAACATATTAACTAATGATTAATGTTGCTATAAATGGATTTGGTCGTATCGGACGTCGTGTATTTCGTCTTTTACAAAACCATCCCAACATTAAAGTAGTTGCCATAAACGATTTAGCAGATGCTTATACATTAAGTCATCTGCTAAAATACGATAGCATTCACGGGGTTTCAACACAGTCCATTTCTTACAAAGGAACCGATATTGTTGTTAACGATGTACACATTCCGTTATTAAATGAAACCCATCCTAAAGCTATTGACTGGTCGCCTTATCATGTAGATTTTGTTGTAGAATCTACCGGTAAGTTTAAAACCAAGGCAGAACTTCAGCATCATATAAACAACGGCGCGAAACGTGTTATATTAAGTGTTCCTGCTCTAGAAGACGATATTAAAACCATTGTTCTTGGTGTTAATGACAATTTAATAGATGGTTCTGAAACCATTATTTCTAATGCCTCTTGTACAACAAACAATGCGGCACCTATGATGGCTATTATTAATGAGCATTTTGGGATTGAGCAAGCTTATATTACCACGATTCACTCTTACACTACAGATCAAAGTTTACACGATCAGCCTCACCGCGATTTACGTCGTGCACGTGCAGCAGGTCAGTCTATAGTCCCTACAACAACAGGAGCAGCAAAAGCATTAACTAAAATATTTCCCGATCTTTCGGAAGTTATAGGAGGTTGTGGTATTCGTGTTCCCGTAGCTAATGGTTCGCTTACAGATATTACATTTAATATTAAAAAAACGGCAACTATCGAAGACGTTAATTTAGCTTTTAAATCGGCTTCCGAAACGCATTACAAGTCTATTTTACAATATACAAACGACCCAATAGTTTCTATCGATATTGTTGGAAATCCGCATTCCTGCATATTTGATTCTCAAATGACATCGGTAATCGGAAATATGGTGAAAATTATTGGATGGTATGATAATGAAACGGGGTATTCTAGTAGAATTATCGATTTAATATATAAATTATCTGAAAAATAATTATTTTCACTTGGTATCCTTATCTTTAGGCTCGAAGTAACTTATTTCTATGATTAATATCAAGTATTACATATGGGGACTGGTCATGTTATTGGCATTAGACCTACACGCTCAGGACACGGTTAACAATGACCCAGAAACCATCCAAAACACTATCGACTTTCGTATTACTCAAGCGCAATACGACATCGATAACAACAATTATTATCCAGCTAAGAAAAAATTGGAAGAGGCTTTAAGCCTTGCCGAAAGTATAGATAATAAAAAAAGTATTGGTCTAATACTTTCAAAATTTGGAAAACTTGAATTTCGAATAGACGAACCCTCTACAGCCATAAAAACACTAACAAAGGCTATTGAAGTACAGCGCTTTGCTATGGACGATGCTAATATCGCCGAAACCTACAAAACTTTAGGGAATGTTTTTATGTATCTTGATCAGTACGATGAGGCCTTAACATATTACAAATCCTCTTTAACCTTATTCGAACAAGAAAACTTAGAAGAATTCGAAGCAGAAGTTCTATTAAATCAAGGAAGAGCTTACCTCGGTTTAAAACAGTATAGAAAAGCACGCGTGCAAATAGATAAATCTTTAGCCTTAGCGCAACGATTCGATTTAGATAAAATTAAGAGTAGCGCACTAATTCATCAAGCCAAAGTATCTTATTTTTTAAACGACGATGAGAACGCTCTAAAATTAGGAAACCAAGGACTACAACTTGCGGAAAGCAATAATTACTCGGATGTTTTAAGTCATGGTTACTTAATCTTAAGTGAGTTGAATGAGAAATTAGGTAATTTTAAAGTATCTACTCAATATTTAAAAAAACACATTGCTTTGTCCGAAATGCTTTTAAAACAAAAGCGCGAAAATTTATCTCCAGAAAGTCAGGCAAAATTTATTTTAGACAATCAGACCGAATTTCAGAAAGAAAAAGAAGCCGATTTAGAAAAACTTAAAGTAGATAAAAGCTTAAATAAATTAGCGACAATATTAAGTATTGCGCTAATTACCATTCTATCTCTACTTACGCTTTCTCTATACAAAAACAACAACATTAGGTTAAAAACCAATAATATGTTGCATAAAAAAAACAGAGAATTAATCGTGGCTAAAGAAAAGGCAGAATTGGCTTCGAAAACCAAAGCAAACTTTTTATCGACGGTAACACACGAACTCCGAACGCCACTTTATGCCGTTACCGGTTTAACGAGCATGTTACTAGAAGAGAACCCAAAACCAGATCAAATTCAGCATTTAAAATCATTAAAATTCTCCGGAGATTATTTGCTAACCTTTATTAACGATATTCTACAAATCAATAAAATAGAAGCCAATAAAGTAGATATTGAGTATGAGGTTTTCGACTTAAAGAAGAAGGTTTCAGACGTCATTGCGGCGCTTAATAATTCGGCGATAGATAATGGAGTAAAAATTCATTTTGAATATGGTAAAGATTTGCCAACCAACTATAAAGCCGATCAAATTAAAATTTCTCAAATTTTAATTAACCTAATTGGAAACTCTATTAAGTTCACTAAAGATGGAGATATTTGGGTAAGAGTTAGTAAAATAAGCAATAACAACGATGTTTTTAATCTGAAATTTGAAATTGAAGATAACGGAATTGGGATTACCGAAGAGAAACAAAACCATATGTTCGAGAGTTTCTCTCAAGGATCAATTCAAATTAACAGAAAATACGGTGGTACAGGTTTAGGTCTTTCTATTGTTAAGGGATTAATAGATATTTTAGGTGGAAAAATTTACCTGAAAAGTAATTTAAATAAAGGGACAACCTTTTATTTTGAAATTCCTCTAAAACAAACAGAGGAGAAAATAGCGATTCCTAAAAACAAAAATTACTTTAAAGATGTAACCGAGTTAGAGTTAAGTAATATTAAAATTTTGGTGGTTGAAGACAACAAGATTAACCAAATGATTACAAACAAAATTCTAACAAAAATGAAGCTACAATGCGATATTGTAGACAACGGTGAGGAAGCGGTAGATTTAGTTAAAAACAACCACTACGATGTGGTTTTAATGGATATTCATATGCCTGGTATTAGCGGTATCGAAGCCACTAAAATAATTAGAACGTTCGATAAAGACTTGACTATTTTTGCACTTACAGCGGTGACTATTGAAGATAAAATGCATGAATTTGAAGAAGCAGAATTCGACGATATTATCTCTAAACCATTTAAGCAAGCCGATTTCGAAAAGAAATTATACAAGGCGGTTATTGGAAACCCAGATAATATTGCTTAATGCGAGGCGATAAAATTTACAACAGACTGATTAAATTCTGTAGCGCGATCTATTACAGCTTCAATACTTAAATAATGTAATGTATCGTCTAAAAACGAAAACTGATTTAAGCGCATAAAATCCTTTTCTGTCGTAATAATAAATGGTTTTTGCTTAAACACATCTAATTCTTCAGGAGTAAAATCGTGATGGTCCTTAAAGTTAAGGTGCTCAAATACTAATCCTTTTTCGGTTAAAAAGTCGACTAAAGGTTTCGGATTTGCTATTCCTGTGATTAAAGTAAATTTCGGGACTTTAACTAAAGGAATTTCTTGGGATTTAGACACCACAACGTCTGCATATTTTATACTGCTAAAAAACACTTTTTGAGTCGGTTTTGGCGAAATATCATGTACAATTCTTGTCTTGTCTGTTTCAGAAAGGGTATTCGGACATTTCGTAACCACAATAATATGTGCACGTTTTGCGCCACTTTTAGGCTCTCTTAAATTTCCAGTAGGTAAAACAATATCCGAAGTATACAGATCGGCATAAGTTGTTAGTAAAATATTAAAACCCGCTTTTACTTTTCTGTGTTGGTACGCATCATCTAAAAGAATGACATCCGGTTTGGGATGCAATGTCATTAGTTTTTCAATACCTGCTCTCCTATCCGCATCGACTGCTACTGTAATTTTATCGGCATATTTCGAGTAAAATTGAAAAGGTTCATCGCCTAAAACCGACGCCGTAATTCCCGCTTTTCCAATTTGAAATCCTTCACTTTTGCGTTTATAGCCACGACTTAAAGTCGCGACCTTATGTTGATCTTTTAAAATCCTAATTAAATATTCAATCATTGGGGTTTTTCCCGTGCCACCAACACTTAAATTGCCGACACAAATTACAGGAAATGGGTACGACGCAGACTTAAAAAAACCTAAATCAAAAAATTTATTTCGCAACCATGTTACACCGTAATATACAGGCACGATTGGAAAGAGGATGTAACGCAATAATTTCATTGTAACGAAAGTAAATATTTTATCTTTGTTTTAAACCTAATACCAAAAATATTATGATTGTTCAGGACGTTATAAATCATCTTGAAGATTTTGCTCCCTTAAATTATGCCGAAGATTTCGACAATGTAGGCCTATTGGTTGGCGACAAAAACGAAAAACTAACTGGCGTTTTAGTCACCTTAGATACTTTAGAAGCGGTAGTAGATGAAGCCATAGAAAACAACTGCAATTTAATTGTTAGCTTTCACCCAATTATTTTTAAAGGGCTAAAAAAACTAACAGGAAAAACGTATGTTGAGCGTGTGGTTTTAAAGGCCATTAAGCACAACATTGCTATTTATGCGATACATACTGCTTTAGACAATCATGTAGAAGGTGTTAATGCTATGATTTGTAATCAGCTTGGATTGGTTAACACATCTATTTTAATACCGCAGAAAAGCACTATTAAGAAGCTTACTACTTATGTACCGAAACAGGAAGCGGAAGCCCTTCGTCAAGCTTTATTTGAAGCCGGAGCTGGACAAATAGGAAATTACTCAGATTGTAGTTTTAATATTGAAGGCACAGGATCTTTTAATGGGAATACGAATTCGAATCCTTCGATAGGAAAAAAAGGAGAAATACATTTTGAGGAAGAAACACAAATATCGGTAACCTTTGCCAAGCATTTAGAGTCTAAAATTCTGAAGGCACTATTTACCTCACATTCTTATGAAGAAGTCGCTTACGAAATTACAACCTTAGAAAACACAAATCAGCATATTGGTATTGGGATGATCGGTGAATTTGAGTCTGAAATGGACGAAACCGAATTTCTTAACTATATAAAAACTAAAATGAATACGGCCTGTGTTCGACATAGTGAATTATTAGGAAAACCCATAAAAAAAATTGCTGTATTAGGCGGTTCTGGAAGTTTTGCAATTTCAAATGCTAAACGCGCTGGAGCTGACGCATTTATAACAGCCGACTTAAAGTATCATGACTTTTTTTCGGCAGAAAACGAAATAATATTGGCCGATATTGGTCATTTTGAAAGTGAACAGTTTACAAAAAATGGTTTAGTAGCACATCTTACAAAAAAAATCACTAATTTTGCAATCGTTTTATCAAAGACCGATACAAACCCTGTTAAGTATTTTTAAAGTATGGCAAAAAGTAAAGAAGTAACTGTAGAAGAACGTTTAAGAACTTTATACGATCTACAACTAATCGATTCTAGAATCGATGAAATTAGAAACGTTCGAGGAGAACTACCATTAGAGGTACGTGATTTAGAAGATGAAGTTGCTGGACTACAGACAAGATTGGAAAAATTAGACGCAAGTCTAGAACTTTTAGATGACGAAATTAAATCTAAAAAAAATATAATTGAAGAAGCTAATTCTTTAATTAAAAAATACAACACACAGTTAAAGAACATTAGTAATAACAGAGAGTATAACTCACTTACTAAAGAAGTTGAATTCCAAGAATTGGAAATCGAATTGGCTAATAAGCACATTAATGAATTCAAAGTTCAAATAGAACAGAAGAAAGAAATTATTGCTCAAACTAAAGAGCGTGCTAAAGAACGTCAAGCGCATTTAAAACACAAAAAAGGTGAATTAGATGCTATTTTAGCTGAAACTGAGAAAGAAGAATTAGCGTTGATTGAAAAATCTGACGAGTACAAAACTTTAATCGAAGAGCGTTTAGTAAAAGCATATACTAGAATTCGTACTAATGTTAAAAATGGTTTAGCAGTAGTAGCCGTAGAAAGAGGTGCTTCTGGAGGATCTTTCTTTACTATTCCACCACAAATTATTATGGAAATTGCTTCTCGTAAAAAAATTATTACAGATGAGCACAGTGGAAGAATCTTAGTTGATGAAGCCTTAGCTACAGAACAAAAGGAAAAAATGGAAAAGCTTTTCGCGAAGTTCTAAACACATTCCTTTTTGCATAAATATTAAAACCGTCTAGAATTTAGTTTCTAGACGGTTTTTTCTTGGTGTTTAGCTAAGTAACATAAAAAAAGAGATTACCTGGTTAGATAATCTCTTTCTTCAAAGTTAATTAGTTAGTCTGCTTGCCTGTTTATTATTTGTTTAAAACCTCTTCTATTAACTCCTGAGCTTCTTTAGCATTAGTTGCTTTTGCATAGTCCAGAGCAGTATACCCTTTGTTGCATTTGGTTTTTAATTTAGCTCCTGCATTAATTAACAGTTCAAGAATTTCTGTTCTGTTATATTTTGCTGCATACATGGCTGGTGTCAATCCGTTAGATTTTTTATTTATATCTTCACCATTAACAATTAACTTTCTTACAATTTCAGTATCACCTTTGGCTATAGATGTACATAGTAAATTAACCTCTGGTTTAACCACTGAAATTTCGAAAGGATTGGTAGGGTTATTTGTTATAAAATTAGAAGCTTGAACTGTTGTAGTAGTAGCTCCAAATACGATCGCGATGATAAATAATAGATTTTTCATAATTACGATATTTTTAAAATAATTAATAATATTTATATATATAATAATATATTACAAATTTAATGAGAATTTCACATTTTAAACCTTCTAAAACCCTGTTTAACAAAATATTAACATAAAAAATTTAACAAATGATTTATGTCATATTTTACGAAAAACGCACCACTTTTTCCCTCTTTTATAACAATAATTTATCCTTTCAATTACCCTACTGAGATTGTAAAAATCTTCTGTTATTTTCATTAAAAAAAAATCATTTTATTCGTTCAAAAAATGAATGAAAACGTTTGAAATTTCGTCGTAATTAAGTCTAATTTTCTATTAAAACACCTCCGATTTTAAACCTAAGTGTAGTCATTTTAACAAATTATCTAAAATTTTAGTCATAAAAAAAGAGATTGCCCTCGGCAGGCAACCTCTAACGTATTATTTTATTAAATGTAAGATGTATTATTTAGCTAAAACGCCTTCAAGAATAGTTTGTGCTTCTTTTGCATTTGTGGCTTTAGCATAAGTCAAAGCTGTGTAGCCTTTATTACATTTTGTTTTCACATTAGCGCCATTAGCGATCAATAATAATAAAATTTCAGTTCTATTATATTTTGCCGCATACATTGCAGGAGTTAATCCGTTCGATTTTTTGTTCACATCTTCTCCATTTGCAATTAGTTTTTTAACGATTTCGGTATCCCCTTTTGCAATAGACATACATAATACATTTAACTCGGGCTTCACTACAGAAGACTCTAAACGATGCGTTTCGATTCTAGTTTGACTGTTAGAAGCATAAATTGTTGACGATACTGTTCCTAATGCGATTGCGATAATTAATAATGATTTTTTCATGATGAATGATTTTTGATTGATTAGATTAATGATTGTATAATAAAGACGAGGTAGATTTAAGAATGTTACAGTGGCCTTAAAAAAAATCAGTCTTTAAGCATTGAAAACAAATTTATTGATGTTTTAGTAAAGAAAATATAGCATCACTTTTACCAATCGAGAAATCTATAAAAAGTATCAATTTGTCGGCCAAATTATTCCCGAATGCCATTTTAAACTTTTATCTTTACGTACTAAATAAATATTATTATGAATAAGAAAGTCATCTTGATGATACTTGACGGTTGGGGGAAATCTCCAGATCCTAAAGTATCGGCTATAGACAATGCCAACACACCTTTTATTGATTCTTTATATACTAAATACCCAAGTGCTCAATTAAGGACCGATGGAGAAAACGTAGGTTTACCAGAAGGTCAGATGGGGAATAGTGAAGTTGGACATATGAATTTAGGTGCCGGACGAATTGTTTACCAAGATTTAGTGAAAATAAATTTAGCAGTTAAAGATCACACTTTAGGTAAGGAACAGGTTTTAGCAGATGCTTTTCAATACGCTAAAGACAATAACAAGCCGGTTCACTTTTTAGGTCTATTAAGTACTGGTGGTGTACATTCTCATATTAAACATTTATTCGGATTATTAGATGCCGCTAACGAAGCTGGTGTGCAAAAATCTGTTGTTCATGGTTTCACCGATGGTCGTGATGTAGATCCGAAATCAGGATTAGGTTTTGTAAACCAATTACAAGAACATATTAAAGATACTCCTGCAAAAATAGGATCTATTACAGGTCGTTACTATGCAATGGATAGAGATAAACGTTGGGAGCGCGTTAAACTAGCTTACGACGGTATGGTAAATGCCGAAGGAGAACATACTACAGATGTTGCCGGTGCAATTGCTTTAAACTACGCTAACGACGTTACAGACGAATTTATTAAGCCTATTATAAACTGTGACGAAAACGGAAACCCTATTGGAAAAATAGAGCCAGGCGATGTGGTTATATTCTTCAACTTTAGAACAGATAGAGGTCGTGAGCTTACCGAAGTATTATCGCAAGCAGATCATCACGAACAAAACATGCATAAGTTAGACTTATATTATGTGACGCTTACCAATTACGATGAAAACTTTAAAAACGTAAAGGTTGTCTTCAATAAAGATAATTTAAAAGATACTTTAGGTGAAGTATTAGCTAGAAACAATAAAAAACAAATACGTATTGCCGAAACAGAAAAATATCCTCACGTTACCTTTTTCTTTTCTGGTGGTCAAGAAGAACCTTTTGAAGGCGAATCTCGTATTTTAAAAAACTCACCAAAAGTAGCAACGTACGATTTGAAACCAGAAATGAGTGCATTCGAATTAAAAGATGCATTAGTACCTGAATTACAAAAAGGCGATGTAGATTTTGTATGTTTAAACTTTGCTAATGGCGATATGGTTGGACATACAGGTGTAATGGAAGCGGCTATTAAAGCATGTGAAGCTGTAGATGCCTGCGTAAAAGAAGTGGTTACTACCGCTCTAGACAACGGATATACAACATTATTAATTGCAGATCACGGTAACTGTGAGACTATGATTAATCCTGATGGCTCGCCAAATACAGCGCATACTACAAATCCTGTCCCTTTAATACTAATCGATAATGATTTAAAACAAATTAAAGACGGTGTTTTAGGTGATATGGCTCCTACCATTTTAAAATTAATTGGAGTAGAACAGCCAGAAGCCATGACGAGACACTCATTAATAGATTAACTTATTTGAATATTAAATTTACTGAATGATTTTTCAAGATAAACTAATTCTTGCTATAGACTTCGATGGCACTGTTGTCGAAGATGCTTACCCCAAAATAGGAAAACCAAAAACTTTTGCTTTTGAAACGCTTAAGCGTCTGCAAAAAGATGGACATCGCCTAATATTATGGACTTATAGATGTGGGAGGCCTTTAGAAGAAGCCGTTGCGTTTTGCAAAGAAAACGGCATAGAATTCTATGCAGTAAACAGCAGTTTTCCTGAAGAAAAGTATGAAGAATCAAAGAGTAGAAAAATCAATGCCGATATTTTTATAGATGATAGAAATATTGGTGGTTTTATTGGATGGGGTGAAATTTATCAATTATTATCAGACCCTGACTTTGACCCGAATAGAATAGAAAAAAAGAAAGGTTTTTTCGCCTCACTTTTTAGTAAATAATAAGAATCTTACAAATTTATAATAATCTCGGTCTTTGTGTAGCTATACTCAAGATCGAGATTTATTTTTTATAAAAGTCTGTTGTCGCGTACTTAAAGATTTTAATAATGAATCGTTTTCTACAATTATATGAATCAAGCTAATATCTTTCTTTATATCATTTATACAAAAAACAGTTTCTAAGCCTAATTAAAGCTCAGAACTCCTATGTTATTACAGAGATAAACTAGGTATTTTTAAGTATCTTTGCACCTTATTTTATTGACATGATTATAGTAAAAACAAGAGAAGAAATAGAATTAATGCGCGAGAGTGCCTTAATCGTATCTAAAACATTAGGTGAATTAGCTAAGGCGGTAAAACCAGGTGTGACTACTTTAGAATTAGATAAACTTGCAGAAACTTTTATACGAGATCACGGGGCTTACCCTGGATTTTTAGGCATGTACGATTTTCCGAACTCCCTGTGTATGAGTCCGAATAATCAAGTGGTTCACGGTATTCCAAATAACACACCTTTAAAAGAAGGTGATATTATTTCAATTGACTGTGGTGCGCTTAAAAACGATTTTTATGGTGATCATGCGTATACATTTGCCGTAGGTGAAATTGCTCCTGAAACTCAAAAATTACTTGATGTTACAAGAGAATCTATTTATGTAGGTTTACGTCAGTTAAAAGTTGGAAATCGTGTTGGAGATGTAGGTTATGCGATTCAGAATTTCTGCGAAGGTCACGGTTATGGTGTCGTAAGAGAATTGGTAGGTCATGGTGTAGGTCGCGATATGCATGAAGATCCGGAAATGCCAAACTACGGAAGACGCGGTCGTGGGAAAAAATTTGTTGAAGGGATGGTTGTTGCCATAGAACCTATGATAAATTTAGGAACACAACGTATTAAACAACACAGTGATGGTTGGACTATTACCACTTTAGACAATAAACCTAGTGCTCATTTTGAACACGATGTAGCTATTGTAGATGGTAAAGCAGAATTACTTTCAACCTTTGCGTATGTACATCAAGCATTAGGCATTGAAACTAATGAAGAAGACGAGTTTAGACAAACGCCGTTTGTACTTTAATGAAAAAGGCTTTTAAGTTCGTTTTAAATACGATTCCTAGACCTATACTTATACGATTAAGTTACTTGGTCCGTCCCATTATGGCAAGTGCTCTTAAAGGCTCTACATATACAGACCCCATAGATGGGAAAAGTTTTAAATCGTTTTTGCCTTATGGCTATGGTACACAGCGAAACAATGTGCTATCTCCTTCTACGCTCTCGTTAGAACGGCATAGATTGTTATGGTTGTACTTAAAAAATGAAACGGACTTTTTCACAGCTTCAAAAAAAGTACTTCACTTTGCTCCAGAACAAGCCTTTTACAAACGTTTTAGAGCGCTTAAAAATTTAGATTATACCACTACAGATTTATTGTCGCCACTGGCAGACGTTAAGGCGGACATCTGTAATTTACCTTTTAAAGATAATAGTTTCGACATTATACTGTGCAATCACGTTTTAGAGCATATCCCAGACGATACTAAAGCCATGCAAGAATTATATCGCATACTTAAACCGGGAGGAATGGGTATACTCCAAATCCCCCAAGATCTCACTAGAGCGTTTACTTTTGAAGACGATTCAATTACCGATAAAAAAGAACGTGCTAGGATATTTGGCCAGTATGATCATGTCCGTATCTATGGAAAAGATTATTTCGACAAACTACGATCTATCGGATTTAAGGTTGAAGAAGTAGATTATACAAAGACCTTATCCGAAGCTGATATCACCAGATTTTGTCTTGCCAAAGGCGAAGTCATTCCCGTTGTTATCAAATAAGAAAAATGAATTTTATGCCCACACAAACTATTATTGCCACAGGTGCATTATTTGGTATGCTATCTGTAATTTTTGGAGCTTTTGGCGCACATGCCTTAAAGAAAATGTTAACGACAGATCAATTACAAAGCTTCGAAGTAGGAGTTAAATACCAAATGTATCACGCCATTGTTTTGCTAATACTTGGTTTCAGTAAAACAGATACCCTCTCTTCTGCTATTTACTGGTGTTTCACTATTGGAATAATATTGTTTTCTTTTAGTATATACGGATTAGTCCTTTCGGAAGCTAAGGGTAAAAAGCTAAGGGTTCTTGGTCCGATAACACCTCTAGGAGGCTTACTTTTGGTTAGCGGCTGGTTTTTATTGTTACTTCACGTTGTGTAGACATAAATTCGTAAAAACTAGTCAGGAAAGCCGTTTAAAGATAACGTTTCTAATTCCTGATTCTTGTTTTCAAAAATAAGAAAGACTTTAACTTCTGGATGTTGTTTTAAAAACGACTTAACATCGTCTATGCCCATCGCTTTAAAAGCTGTGGCATAACCATCGGCAGTCATACAATTTTCAGCAATAACAGAAATACTTAAGAGATTGGTTTTACTTGGATATCCAGAATGTGCATCTATAATATGTGAATATTTATTTCCATCTAAATCCACTTTAAACTTTCTATAGGTTCCTGAAGTGGCCATAGATTCGTCATGTAATTCTATAGCACGAAGTAAAGACTGTGAGCCATCAAAATGAGGCATTTCAACGCCAACCTTCCACGGACTATCTTTTTCTTTATTAATACCTCGCGTTCTAATCTCGCCTCCTATTTCGACCAAGTAATTGGTTATATTCTTAGATTCTAAAAACCTACCAATAACATCTACACCATATCCTTTAGCAATGGCATTAAAATCGAGATAAGTAGCCGCTTTATCCTTAATAATATAATTATTACTTCGTCTTACTTTATCCAAGCCCACACTAAGCATTAAACTATCTATTTTAAGACTATCTAAACCAATTATTTCCTTTTCAGGACCAAAGTTCCATGCATTCACTAAAACACCAATAGTAGGATCGAAAGCGCCATTTGTGGCTTTGTAAATAGACTTCGAAGCGTCAAAGACATAGGTAAAATGTTCGTCTATAGTTACAGCTTCATTTCTATTCAACTTTGAAATATCAGAATCTGGAATATACGTTGACATGGATTGATTAATAACACCAAAGATACTGTCAAATTGTGGCTGGAAATTTATTCTGTCTTCAGAGAAATACTGCACATTATAAGATGTACCGAATACAGGACCAGACAATGCCACATGTTCCTTAGTATCGTTACAAGATGTTATAAACAGTGCAACTAAAAAAATTAATAAATAGCGTTTCATTTAATTGAGATGAGTTTCTATAATTTGAATACCATTATATTCTATTAAATATTCTTCGTTAAGATAAATAGGAAGGTCTTCCCCGTTAGGATTACCTAATCCAACACCAGCGTAAAGCACTTTAGCATCTTTAGACCGCGCATGATCTTTAAACGTTTCCATCCAAATAACATCGTAATTATTAGGATTTTCTGGGAGAATCACAGCTTTAACACAAACAAAGAAATATTGTCCAGTTTTATCGATACAAACAAACTGTGGATGTCTTTTTAACTCGCTATTAATGGCTATAAATTCGAATCCCCGTTGTTCCAAATCTTTACCAACGTGGTTCATAGCTAAATTATGTAACTCTTGTTTAGAAAGGGCTTTACTCATATCGCAAAATTACGATTAATATATGTTTCAAACTAAAATTTCAAATTACTATTTGACACAATAGTCATTTTTTTACAATTTAAGTGTAAGAACACTCAAAATAGTGACCCAAAGCACCATTTGAAATGATTATTCTCTGAAATATAACTTCAAAAGCGATTAGCAAAACTTATCAGAAAATGAAATAGGGCAGAAAATTATTGTGGCCAAAACTAAAATACTATGAGAAGATTACGAAATTCGCTAGGGAAATAAACAAGATTTATAGATACATCCAGAATAATTTAAGCAAAAAAAAACCGACTCTTTCGAGTCGGTTGTATAATTATAAGGAGATTGATTAACCTCCAAAGTCATCAAATCTGATATTTTCGTCGTCAAGACCAAAATCTTCACCCATTTTCTGAACGGCTTTGTTCATTAATGGGGGTCCACAGAAGTACAATTCTATATCTTCTGGTGTATCGTGTTTAGACAAATACTGATCGATTACCACTTGGTGAATAAATCCTGTAAATCCGTCTCCTTCTGGATCGTTAATATCCTTTTTAACTTTCCAATTATCTGCTTCAGTTGGATCTGATAAAGCGATAAAGAATTTAAAGTTCGGGAAATCTTTTTCTAAATCTCTAAAGTAATGGATATAGAATAATTCTGCTTTAGAACGTCCACCATACCAATATGTTACTTTTCTTCCAGTTTTTAACGTTCTGAATAGGTGATATAAGTGTGAACGCATTGGTGCCATACCTGCTCCACCACCAACATAAAGCATTTCTGCATCAGATTCGTTGATAAAGAATTCACCGTAAGGTCCAGAAATTACAACTTTATCTCCAACTTTTTGGTTGAATATATAAGATGAAGCAACTCCAGGATTTACATCCATCCAGCCACCTTTGGCACGATCGAAAGGCGGTGTTGCTACACGCACATTAAGCATAATTTTACGTCCTTCTGCAGGATAAGAAGCCATAGAATAGGCTCTCTCTACAAGTTCGTTATTTTTCATAACTAAAGGTCTTAAACCAAACTTATCCCAATCTGCTTCGAACTTATCTGGTTCTCCTGGGTGATCTCCTGGGTGTGCACTAATATCCATATCAGAATATTTAATCTCACAGTTAGGGATTTCAATTTGAATATATCCTCCAGCTTTGTAGTTCATATCCTCAGGAATTTCAACTACAAATTCTTTAATAAATGTGGCAACATTGTAGTTTGATACTACTGTAGCTTCCCATTTTTTAATTCCGAAAATTTCTTCTGGAATGGTAATTTCCATGTCCTGTTTCACTTTCACCTGACAAGATAAACGTGCACCATGTGCTAATTCTTTTCTTGAAAAGTGAGGTGTTTCAGTAGGTAAAGCTTCACCTCCACCAGATATTACGTGACACTCGCATTGTATACAAGTTCCTCCTCCACCACAAGCCGATGGTAAGAATATCTTTTGTGCCCCTAAAGTAGATAGTAAACTACCTCCAGAACCAACTTCTATTTCACGTTCACCATTAATTGTGATCTTTACAGGACCAGATGGTGATAATTTCTGTTTAACAAACAATAATAAACTTACTAGAACTAAAGTAATAATTAAAAAAGCTACTACCGTCGCGATTATTGTTCCTGTTGTACTTGCTAATAAAATCGTCATAATCTCTTAGTTGATTTCTTTTGTATTATTCGCTATTTCTTTTTCGCTGACTGGTGCAGAAACTCCAACTTTTACAGGGTCACCTTCTTTAAGACCTCCTTCATCACCTCCAGTTAACATTCCACCAAAACTCATAAATCCGATGGCCATTAATCCAGTAATAATAAACGTAATTCCTAATCCTCTTAATGCTGGTGGCACATTAGAATATCTAATTTTTTCACGAATAGCAGCAATTGCTAAAATCGCTAAAAACCATCCAATCCCAGAACCAACTCCGTATGTAGTAGCTAATCCTAAAGTAGGAATTTCACGAGATTGCATAAATAACGACCCTCCTAAAATGGCACAGTTTACAGCAATAAGCGGTAAGAAAATACCTAATGAATTATATAATGATGGAGAGAATTTCTCTACAATTATTTCAACCAATTGAACCATTGTTGCAATAGTAGCAATGAATAAAATAAATGATAAGAAACTTAAATCGTAATCTGCATATTCTGCTCCTAACCATTTTAATGCTCCAGGCTGAAGAATATACTGATCTAATAACCAGTTTAAAGGCACAGTAATAGCAAGTACAAATATAACCGCGGCACCTAAACCTACAGCTGTACTTACTTTTTTAGATACAGCCAAGTAAGAACACATTCCTAAGAATGTTGCAAATACCATGTTATCTATAAATATTGATTTGAAAAATAATTCTATATGTTCCATATTCTTATAAGATTTCAGTTAAGTTAAAAACCTATACTGATTAATGATCTTCTACTAATGATTTATTTCTACTACGTTGTACCCATATAATAATTCCAACAACAATTAAGGCCATTGGAGATAACAACATAAATCCGTTGTTTTCGTAACCTATAGCGTATAAACCTGTTTTTTCGATTGGATCTCCTAATACTTTAAATCCTAATAACGTACCAGAACCTAATAACTCTCTAAAAAATCCGACGATAATAAGAATTAAACCGTAACCAGCAGCGTTACCAATACCGTCCAAGAACGATCTCCATGGTCCGTTAGCTAAAGCAAAAGCTTCAAAACGCCCCATAATAATACAGTTGGTAATAATTAAACCAACGAATACAGAAAGGGTTTTACTTAACTCGTATGAGAATGCTTTTAAAACCTGGTCTACTATAATTACTAAGGCAGCTACAACGACTAACTGCACAATAATTCTAATTTTTGAAGGAATAATGTTTCTCATTAAAGAGATTACAACATTCCCTATTCCTAGCACAGCCATTACCGAAACTGCCATTACAATAGATGCTTTTAATTGCGCAGTAATTGCTAAAGCAGAACATATACCTAATACCTGAATGGTAATCGGGTTATTATCCGCTAACGGATCGGTGATTAATTTTGTGTCTTTTTTTGATAAAAGTGCCATAAATTAATTATTTTTTAAGTTATCGAAATAAGGCTTGTAAAGTTTTAAATCACTTTTTATCATTGCTGTAACACCATCACCTGTAATAGTAGCACCTGCAATAGCATCAACCTCATTATCTGTTTTATCTTCGTTTTTTGGATCAGCATTACTTTTAGATACTGTGATACCTTTAAAGTTACCAGCGTCATCTAATAAATGCTCCCCGATAAAGTCGTCCATAAAGAAACGTTCTTTAATGTTAGCACCTAAACCAGGAGTTTCTCCTTTATGGTCAAAATATGCACCTTGAACTACCATGTCTTTATCTACAGAAACATATCCCCAAATAGCATCCCATAAACCTTTACCATAAATTGGAATAACGTAGAAAGTATCTCCATCCTTTTCTCCAATAAACATAGGTAAACGTCTTTTAGATACATCGTCTCTAGACGTTGCTTTTTCCTTTTTAATATCCATTAAGTAAGCTTCAGGATCTTCTGAAGTTTCACCATCTTGAATTACAATTTGCTTAGTGATATATTTTTCAAATAAATCTGGCGCATCTTCTGTCGAAACAAAAACTGCACTTCCATCTGTATTATCATTTACACCCATAGCATACAAAATATTTTGTTGCTTTTCGATACGTTGGTTCTCAGCAATTCTCGGCTTTAGTGAAGATGCTGTAAAGGCTAATAAAGCACCTACAACAAATACCATCACTATAGCAAATATAATAGTGTATGAATTTTTATCTGTTCTATTTTCCATTGTTAAGCCGTTTTTACTTTTAAACGTTTCATTCTTTTCTTTACATTACCTTGAATGATGTAATGATCGATAGTTGGAGCAAACACATTCATTAATAATATTGCAAGCATTACACCTTCTGGATATGCTGGGTTAAAAACTCTAATCATAATTGATAAGAATCCGATTAAGAACCCGTAAATCCATTTTCCTTTATTAGTTTGAGATGCAGTTACTGGATCTGTTGCCATAAACACAACTCCAAAAGCAAATCCACCAATAATTAAGTGATGCCAAAATTCGGTACTCATTAAGGTGTAGAATTTACTCGTTTCAGTAATCCATCCTGATGATACAACACCATTAAAAATTAATCCCATAACAAGTGCACCCATTACAGCAGATAACATAATTCTCCAGCTTCCAATCTTTGTAAAGATTAAAAACAATCCTCCTAAAAGGATTAAGAATGTAGATGTTTCTCCTACAGAACCTGGAATAAATCCAAAGAACATATCTGCAATAGAATGATGTATTTCGTGTCCCTGAGCTAAGCTACCTAGAATGGTTTCTCCAGAAATGGCATCGACATTTGCACCAGCCGCTATTTCTTTAGTACGTTCTACAGCACCGTGAACCCAAACTTTATCTCCAGACATCCAAGTTGGATATGCGAAGAATAAGAATGCACGTATGGTTAATGCAGGGTTAAGGATATTCATCCCTGTTCCTCCAAACACTTCTTTACCAATTACAACACCAAAAACCACGGCTACAGCTAGCATCCATAACGGAATATCTATAGGCACAATTAAAGGCACTAACATACCTGTTACTAAGTATCCTTCTTCTACTTCGTGATTGTTAATGGTTGCGAATATAAATTCTATACCTAAACCAACACCGTAAGACACCACTACTAATGGTAAAACTTTTATTAAACCAATGTAAAATGCATCCCATGACAAAAACTCTACAGGAGCACCAGAAGCTAAGAAATGTTGGTAACCTGCGTTAAACATACCGAATATTAAACATGGAATCATGGCCATGATTACTGTATTCATAGTACGCTTTAAATCGTCGGCTACTTTTATATGAGTACCATTATGGGTTGTCTCATTTGGTAAGTATAAAAACGTATGCAAAGCATTAAACGCTGGCGCCATCTTGGTACCTTTATACTTCTCTTTTAAATTATGTAAATTACTTTTTAAACCCATGATTATCCTATTTCTTTAATCATTACATCTAAACCTTTTCGAATAATTTCTTGATGTGGTTGTTTAGATACACAAACGAATTCTGTTAACGCAAAATCTTCTGGAGCAACTTCGTACATACCAAGAGCTTCCATTTCATCTAAATCTGAATACATACAAGACTTAAGAATTTGCAAAGGAAAAATATCTAAAGGAAAAACCTTCTCAAAATTACCTGTAAGTACAAAAGCTCTATGTTCTCCGTTAGTATTTGTATTTAAATCGTATTTTTTATTCGGACTTAACCAAGAGAATGTTAAGGCTCTAGATTGAGAAATCTTATTAAATACTGGCTTGTTCCATCCAAAAAACTCGTAATCATCTCCTTCTGGAATTACAGTAATTAAATTACTATAGTAATCTAAATTTCCATCTGGTTTTACTTGTTTTCCTGACAATACATTACCAGAAATAATACGATTATTTCCGTTTTGTTCGATACCATTATCGTAAATAATTGTAGAAATTTCGCTAGCTATTTTTGTTTTAAAATATCTAGGTTTTTTAACCGCAGATCCAACCAAAGCAACAATACGCTCTGCATTAAATTTACCTGTTAATAACAATTCTCCAATAATGACAAGATCTTGTGCATTGATAGTCCAAACCACTTCACCCTTATTTACCGGATCAATCTTATTAATTTGAGTCCCCACATTTCCAACAGGATGTGGCCCAGATAATTTGTGAACAGAAACGCCAGATAAACCTGCAAGAGGAGAATTTGATCCATTTTTAACAGACACATGCACAGCTCCCGAAGTTAACTTTCCTAGAGCAGTAATAGCCGCCTGTAATTCGGCTTCTTTACCTTGTAAAACAAAATCTAAATCTGCTGCTAAAGGTGCGCTATCGTAACCCGAAACAAAAATAGCTTTTGGCTGTTTTGTAGGATTTGCAATAACATCGTATGGACGTTGTTTAATAAACGGCCAACACCCAGCCTGCTGTAAGTATAAACTTATAGCTTCGGCAGTTGCAGAATTTACATTTATTTTTTCGTTTTCCTGGTAAGTTTGCGTCTTGTCTGCTTGAATTTTAATTGCTAAGATTTTACGTTTTTCACCACGTAAAACATCAACAACTTCTCCAGAAACAGGAGAAACAAACTGAACCGTTTCGTTGGCTTTATCGTAAAAAACAGGACCTCCTGCTTTTACTTTATCTCCAACTCTAGCAACTAATTTCGGAATAACACCATGAAAGTCTTCAGGCCTTAAGGTATAAGAATTGCTTATAACAGCACTCTCTAAAGCCTTTTCGGCTTCACCTTTAAGTTTAATGTCTAGACCTTTTGTAATTTTAATGTCGTTTGACATATTATAAATCTATTTATTAATAATAGTTATACTGATTTCAACACATTATCGTTTGAAAAATCCTCGCAAATTTAAGAATAAAAAGGTAAAACCATATGAAATACCATATATCTTGTTTATTTATAATTATTCTAAATAATTGAAATATTTAAGACTCTAATTTTATGTATATTTACTTCAATAAATTCATAATAATGCACAGAAAAGTAAGCTTGTTTCTTTTGATTTCTCTAATTTATAATTTAGGATTCTCTCAAGTCGAATACGAAACTGCTCCTCCAGATTATATTGGCACCATTACATTTAAAGGTCAAACCGATATTAGCGTACTTCCTATTATAAACCTTGGAGACCCCGTACAACTGGAGTTTGACGTTCTTAACGGAAACGAAGACGATTATTATTACACTATAGAACATTTTAATTACGACTGGACACCTTCAACAAATTTAATGCGTTCGGAATATATAGACGGATTTGACAAGCAACGTATCGTTAATTACGAAAACTCTTTTAACACCTATCAAATTTATTCCCATTATGTACTTTCTATTCCGAATGATCAAGTTAGAAGTTTAAAGTTATCTGGAAATTATATGATTAAAATTTATGATGAAAGTGACGCACTCATGTTCTCTAGAAAATTTATGATTAATGAAGGCGGAGCAAATGTTGGAGTCACTATAAAACTATCGAGAGATGTTAAATATTTCAACGAAAAACACACTGTAGATATTATTATAAATTCAAACACTATCGAATTTAATAATCCGCTACAAACAGTTAAAACAACAATAATTCAGAATAATAATTTAAATACAGCCATAGATAATGTTAAACCCATGTACACAATGGGATCGGATTTAATTTATAAATATAATAAGGAAACTACCTTTTGGGCAGGCAACGAATATTTATATTTCGAGAATAAAGAAATTCGTGTGGCTAATAGTGGTATCAATTTTGTCGACTTACAAGACCTTTACAATACGTATCTGTACACCAATGTTGTGCGCAAGAACTTACCTTATACTTACAATCCCGACATTAACGGGAATTTTGTTATTAATAACATAGACTCGACAGACCCAAGTATTGAAGCAGATTACGCATGGGTTCATTTTTCATTAAAAGCAGACGAATTCCCTATGGACAAATCTGTTTATGTATATGGTAATTTTAATAATTACACCTTAAATGAACGTACTAAAATGACGTACAATCCAGACAAAGGGATATACGAAAATACCATACTGTTAAAACAAGGTTTTTACAATTACAAATTTGTCACTCAAGAAGATTCTGGTAAAATTGATGAAGGAGAAATTAGCGGAAATTTTTACCAAACAGAAAATGATTACAAAGTTATAGTGTATTACCGTGATCTTGGTGGGAGATACGATAAGATTATTGGCGTTGGAGAAGCCAGTTCGGTTAACATTTCCAATTAGCAACCTTAAAATTGGCACGTGATTAGGGCACAATTCTAGTTATACAAATTAAATTCGTATTTTTACTTTAGAAAACTCACGCTTTATCTAATAAGAATATGGTTCAACAGGTAACAAGAGGTATAAAAATTTCGGTAGAAACATCGTTCGAAGGAACATTTTATAGACATTATAAAATACAGTATGCTTTTCAATATGAAATTACTATTGAAAACCAAAGTAAAGATACCGTGCAGCTTAACGCAAGACACTGGACGATTCTCGATGCCTTAAATAGTGTAGAAACAGTTTCTGGAGAAGGTGTTATTGGCTACAAACCCGTATTAAAACCAGGACAATCTCACACTTACAGATCTGGTTGCATGCTTACGTCTCCATTTGGAGCCATGTACGGATTTTACAACATGATAAATTTAAACAGTGCCAAAAACTTCAAAGTTTATATTCCTAGTTTTAAGCTTAGCGCACCGTTTGCCATAAACTAAGGTGTCGTTTTAAGTTTTATCCGATTTTATCATTCTCACAATTATTAGGTTTTAAAAATAAAAAATATCCAAATTTAACGCTGTTTTAGGAAAATATGCCACCCCTTTTCCGATTAAAAAATTGTAAATTTGGATAAAACATAACACAATATAAAACTCAAATTATTATGGGAAAAGGATTTTTCAATACACCAATTGCCATTAACGAACCAGTAAGAAGTTATGCTCCAGGAAGCCCAGAACGTGAATCTGTTCTAGCGACTTACAAGGAACTTTTTAATAGCAAAGTTGATGTACCTTTATATATTAACGGAAAAGATGTAAAAACTGGAAATACCAGAACTATGTCTCCTCCACACGATCATAAACATATTGTTGGTCAGTACCATTTAGCCGAAAAATCTCACGTAGAAGAAGCTATTTCTACTGCTCTAGAAGCGAGAAAAGCGTGGGCTGATATGCCATGGGAACACAGAGCTGGAATTTTCTTAAAAGCAGCCGAACTTATCCAAGGCCCATACCGTGATAAAATTAATGCCGCAACTATGATTGCGCAGTCTAAAACTATTCATCAAGCTGAAATTGACTCGGCCTGTGAATTAATAGATTTTTTACGTTTCAATGTACAGTTCATGACAGATATCTATCATGATCAACCAGAAAGCACAAGTGATGCTTGGAATAAAATTGAATACAGACCATTAGAAGGTTTCACCTATGCCGTAACCCCGTTTAACTTTACTGCTATTGCTGGAAATTTACCTGCATGTATGGCATTAATGGGAAATGTTGTAGTTTGGAAACCAAGTGACAGCCAAGTATATTCTGCAAAAGTAATTATGGATGTTTTTGAAGAAGCAGGTGTGCCTGCTGGAGTTATTAATGTAGTATTTGGTGATGCAGAAATGATTACCGATGTTGTTATGTCTAGTCCAGATTTCTCTGGTTTACACTTTACAGGTTCTACATATGTATTTAAAGAACTTTGGAAAAAAATAGGAAACAACATTCACAACTATAAAACATATCCTAGAATTGTAGGAGAAACTGGTGGAAAAGACTTTATTGTTGCGCATAAAACTGCAAAACCTAAACAAGTAGCTACTGCTATTGTAAGGGGTGCTTTTGAATTCCAAGGTCAAAAATGTAGTGCTGCATCTCGTGCATATATTGCAAAAAGCATTTGGGAAGAAGTTAAAGGTTACGTTATAGAAGATGTAAACTCTTTTAAACAAGGATCTCCAGAAGACATGTCTAATTTTGTAACAGCCGTTATTCACGAAGGGTCTTTCGATAAATTAGCTAAATACATAGATCAAGCTAAAGCAGACAAAGATGCCGAAATCATTGTTGGTGGTGGTTACGATAAGAGCAAAGGATATTTTATAGAACCTACTGTAATCTTAACTACAAACCCAAAATATACTACAATGAGTACAGAGCTTTTTGGCCCTGTTATAACTATATACGTATATGAAGATGATGCCTATAGCGAAACTCTAAAATTAGTAGATGAAACTAGCGAATACGCCTTAACAGGTGCCATTCTTGCACAAGATCGCTATGCTGTTATAGAGGCTACTACCGCATTACAAAATGCAGCCGGAAACTTCTATATTAACGACAAGCCTACTGGTGCTGTTGTTGGAATGCAACCATTTGGAGGCGCTAGAGCTTCAGGAACAAACGACAAAGCTGGAAGTCCGCAAAACTTATTACGTTGGATTTCTCCACGAATGATTAAAGAAACATTTGTTACACCTACAGATTACCGTTACCCATTCTTAGGCGAATAGTAATTTAAAGTATAATTATGATAAGCCTGTCTACCTTTTAGACAGGCTTCTTTTTTTACGCCCTATTTGTTAGTTACTCTTAAAAACTGTTTCTTCGTTTTACAAACAATTCATACCAAATGAAAATCGTTATATTTATTTTAAGCTTTATTTTTATTACAAGTTGCAACACAAATAAATCTGCAACTAAACCAGACAGTTTTCCATTTTATGTTGGGACTTACACTACAAAGGACAGTAAAGGTATTTATAAATACGAGCTTAATTCCGATGGGACATTTAAAAGTTTAGGTTTAAAAGCCGTTACAGAAAATCCATCGTTTTTAACTTTTAGTTCTAACAAAGAAAATCTTATTGTTGCGAATGAAATAGATGTTGAAAACTCTGGAGCAATCACCTCTTTTTCCATAGAACATGATACTTTAATTTTTAAAAACACAATCTCATCTGGCGGGACAAATCCGTGTTATGTGGCTACCAGTTCCGATGATTATATTATAACGGCAAACTACTCAAGCGGAACAGTAGGACTTCATAGTAGTAAAGAAGATGGTTCTTTAAGTGAGTTATTAGCAACACAAAAACACACTGGTAAAGGCACGACTAGCAGACAGGAATCTCCACATGCCCATTCGGCTTGGTTCGAACCCAATAGCAATACTATAATTTCGATAGATTTAGGAACAAACCAATTATGGTTTTCTAAAATCGACACTATATCTAACACCTTACAACCTATAGAACCATTGGTTTTAGATATGGCTGAAGGAGCGGGACCAAGACATTTAGCATTTCATCCAAATTCTAAATGGATCTACGTTTTAAATGAATTAGATAATACAGTCACTCGCATAGAAAAATCATCTAATAGAGCATATACTATAGAAGAAAGTATCTCTACATTACCTTCAAATTATAAGAAAGAAAATACTAGCGCAGATATTCACATGTCAAATGATGGATTATTTCTATACACTTCCAATCGAGGACATAATAGTATTGCCATTTACAAAGTGAACAAAACTAACGGAACTCTAACTTTTATAGCACATGAATCGACCCACGGAAAAGATCCTAGAAATTTTTCGTTATCACCTTCAAATGATTATATAGTTGTAGCTAATCAGACTTCAGACAATCTAGTGTCTTTTAAAAGAGATAAAAAAACAGGTGCTTTACAATTTGTAGATGAAATTAACGCACCAACTCCTGTTTGCGTATTATTTGAATAATTATATGTAAAACAATGTTTTAGCTTTAGTACATTTTAATTAATTTTACGGTACATGCATTGAAGTCATTTTAGAATTTATAACTCGATTTATCTCCTAATAAAAATAGAGATACTTCGTATTATACCAAAACCTATTATCTATGAAAACGTTTCTTTCAATTTTATGTTTAGGCCTTATTTTAAGTTGTAATTCCAAGAAATCAACTCCAGAAATACAATCGGATGGTATTTCGTTTTACGTGGGATCTTATACTAATAAGGACAGTAAAGGGATTTATAAATACAAATTAAATTCCGAAGGATTTTTTTCAGAAATAGGATTACAAACCCTAGCAGAAAGCCCTTCATTTTTAAGCTTTTCTGCAGATAAAAAACACCTAATCGCCGCAAATAAATTAGATCCAAAACCGGGATCAATATCATCTTTCACCATTGAAGGCGACTCTTTAATTTTAAATAATATCATGCCGTCTGGAGGTATGAACCCTTGCTTTGTAGCCACAACTAAAGACAACTACGTTTTAGCAGCAAATTATGGAAGTGGCAATGTTAGCCTCCTACATCTAGACCAAAATGGACATTTAAGCGATACATTAAGTGTACAGCAGCATACAGGAAAAGGAACCACATCTAGACAAGAAGGTCCGCATGCACACGCGGTTTACAGTGTTCCAAATAGCGACGACATAATTTCGGTAGATTTAGGTACCAATAGTTTATGGTTTTACAACATAGACAAAAATACTAACACATTAAATCTTAGTACTCCGGATACCTTGGCTATGGAAGAAGGTGCTGGACCAAGACACCTAACGTTTCATCCAAACAACAAATGGATTTATGTGTTAAATGAATTAAACAATACGGTAACCAAAATTGAAAGATTAGCGACAGGACAATATGAGAAGAAAGAAAGCACGAAAACTTTACCTTCAGATTTCACAGCCTCATCAACTAGTGCAGATATACACATTTCTTCTGATGGCTTATTTTTATACACTTCTAATCGCGGACATAACAGCATTGCGGTTTTTAAAGTAAACCGTAAGGATGGCTCGTTAACCTTGGTAGGCCATGAACCAACTAGAGGTGAAACACCACGAAATTTTTCATTATCTCCAGACGAAAAATTTGTAGTTGTTGCCAATCGCAATTCAGATAATTTAGTGTCATATAAAAGAAATAAAGAAACAGGTATATTAACCTTTGTAGATGAAATTAAATCGCCTACCCCTTCTTTTATTCTTTTTCAGTAATTAACCTTTATACTTTATTGGAAGATGCACGATTTTCTTGGTATCGAAAAAATCCTCTTCGAAATAATCATTCAAATCATATATAGAAACGGTCTTATAATCTTGAAGTTCTTCGGTTAAATCGCCACCTTTAAGATAGATAATACCGTTTTTTAATTCGTTTTGCTGTGTTTTAGCAACTTTACCTTTAGTCCAATGCACAAAAGTAGGCATGGCAGCAACGGCACGACTTACAATAAAATCGTATTTATCGTCTATTTCTTCTACACGACTATGTGTAATTTTCACGTTGGTTAATCCTAAACCTTCAACAACCTCAGCAACAACTTTTAATTTTTTAGCAATACTATCTACTAAATGAAACGAACACTCTGGAAAGAGTATAGCTAGCGGAATTCCAGGAAAACCACCACCCGTTCCAACGTCCATTAATTTAGAGCCATCCTTAAATGAAATAAGCTTGGCAATACCCAAAGAGTGCAAAACATGTCGCAAATACAACTCGTCTATATCTTTTCTAGATACTACATTAATCTTTAAATTCCAGTCCTGATATAAGCTTTCTAGTTTTTGAAACTTAGAAATTTGATCGTCAGTTAAATCCGGGAAATACTTTAAAATAAGCTCCATTTCATATAATTTTTGACAAAAATATACTTTTTAATGGCATTTTTTTATGATTTAAATAATAAGTTGCGACGCATTATTAATTATCTTTGCCCAAAACAGCAACCTCCTAATTTAGTTGTTGTTAAATAATTTAGTGTATGAACAATCAAGTATTATCGTTTTCACGTCAAGATCCAGCTAAGTTCTTTAGAACTCTGAACAAACGTGTAAACGAATATTTTAAAGAAAATAATATTAAACGTACAGGAAACTGGAAGTTATGGGTTAAAACCATAATAATGTTTACCATCTTTTTAGCACCATATTTTTTAATATTAACCTTAGATATTCCTCAATGGGCTCAATTTCTATTAACTATTGTTATGGGAATTGGAATGGCAGGTGTTGGAATGAATGTAATGCACGATGGTAACCACGGCGCCTTTTCTAACAAGGACTGGGTAAACCGTTTAATGGGAAGCAGTATTTACATTCTTGCTGGTAACGTATACAATTGGCAAGTACAACATAATGTATTACACCACACCTATACCAATATTCACGGACATGACGAAGATTTAGAAGCGGGACGTGTTTTACGCTTTTCCAAACATTCTGAATGGAAATGGCACCATAAATTCCAACACTATTACTCGGTATTATTATATGGTTTATTAACTATAAACTGGGCTATTACTACAGATATTAAACAAATGAGAAGCTATATGAAACGTAAGTTATCGTATGGTAAATTCCCAAGTCCAATTGCGAATTGGAGCAAATTAGTCATTTCCAAAATTATATATGTCAGTATTTGGATTGTAATCCCGATGGCTGTATTAGACTTAGCGTGGTGGAAAATCTTATTAGGTTTCTTTATCATGCATTATACCGCAGGTTTAATTTTAAGTGTAGTTTTTCAATTGGCTCACGTTATGGAAGAAGCCGAAATGCCACTTCCTGAAGAAGATGGAACTATGAAAAACACATGGGCCATTCACCAATTAAATACAACGGTTAACTTCGGTGCTAAAAGCAGAATTATTAACTGGTATACGGGTGGTTTAAATCACCAAGTAGAACACCATATTTTCCCTCATATTAGCCATGTTCACTACACAAAGATTTCAAAAATTGTAAAGGAAACCGCTAAAGAATTTAATTTACCATACAACGAATATAAAACTACGCGTAAAGCGATTGCTGCTCACTTTAGATATTTACGTGAGATGGGCGTTAAACCAGCTTTACAATCTTAACTATTAATTAGAAATGAACCCACTTTCAGACAGAATTACAAGTCTGCCTTCATCGGCTACTTTAGCAATGGCAGCAAAAGCACGTGAACTAAAATCACAAGGCATTGATATAATCGGATTAAGCTTAGGGGAACCTGACTTTAACACTCCAGAATATATTAAAGACGCGGCTATACAAGCTATTAACGACAACTATAATTCTTACTCTCCAGTAGACGGATATGCCGAATTAAAGGATGCTGTTATTACAAAATTTAAACGTGATAACGATTTAACATATACGCCATCACAAATTGTGGTGTCTACAGGAGCAAAGCAATCTATTGCGAATGTTGCACAAGTATTATTAAATCCAGGTGACGAAGTTTTATTACCAGCACCTTACTGGGTAAGCTATTCAGCAATAGCAACCTTATGCGAAGCGACTTATAAAGAGATCCCTTCGACCATCGAAGATGATTTTAAAATCACACCAGCACAGTTAGAAGCCGCGATTACGCCTAAAACTAAAATGGTATTTTTTAATTCGCCAAATAACCCAAGTGGAACAATTTACACAGAAGCTGAATACCGTGCGTTAGCTGAAGTTTTAGAAAAATACCCAAATATTTTTATTCTTTCAGATGAAATTTACGAGCACATTAACTACGGTGTAAAACACTTTAGTTTTGCTGCGATTCCAAGCATGTTCGACCGTACTATTACAGTTAACGGTGTAGCAAAAGCATTTGCTATGACTGGTTGGAGAATTGGATACATTGGTGCTCCAGACTGGATAGCTAAAGCATGTACTAAAATGCAAGGACAGATTACTTCAGGAACAAACTGTATCGCTCAACAAGCTACTGTAACTGCTCTAAACGAATCTCCTGAGCGTATTCAATTTATGGTAGATGAATTTAAAGTTAGACGTGATTTAATTTTAAGCTTATTAAACGACATCGAAGGATTTAAAACAAACATCCCTACAGGTGCTTTTTATGTATTTCCTAACGTATCTTTCTATTTCGGAAAAACATTAAGAGGAAAAACAATAAACAACGCCACAGATTTTTCATTATACTTATTAGAAGAAGCTCACGTAGCAACTGTAACAGGAGAAGCATTTGGAAACTCTGATTGTATCCGTATTTCTTATGCCGCATCTCAAGACACCATTATTGAAGCGCTTAAGCGTATTAAAGAAGCAGTAACTGCTTAATAATAAATTTTTAAAACATACTATGAAGCCACAGCTTAAATGTTGTGGCTTTTTTTATTTAAATTTACGAACTACCTGATTTTAAAATCAGGATTGTTGCCAACCTTAAAATTAATTGTAGTTACTACTATAGTACAACTATGGTAGTAACTACAATTAATATAAATAGTTTCAGATTTTCATGAATAAATTAAAATACCTCCTCCCCATCTTTTACTTATTTCTTTCGACATCTATTTTAGCTCAAAACGAAACTAGCTATTGGTATTTTGGTGATCATGCTGGATTAAATTTTAATGATATTAATCCAAATGTTTTAGAAGACGGAATAATCGATGCACCTGCAGGTTGCGCAAGTATTTCTACAGAATGTGGTGAATTATTATTTTACACTAATGGACAAACAGTGTGGAACAAAAACCATCAAATAATGGAAAAGGGTACAAATTTACCAGGAGACCCTAATAACACACAATCTTCTATAATTGTACCAAATCCGGCAGACTCTAATATTTATTATATTTTGACTACTCGTGAAACACTTTCTACCAACCCCCTTTCTTATCCAGGTCTTTACATTTCAACAGTAGAATTTTCTGCAGCCAATCCTTTAGGGAAAGTGACTGTTGTATCTCGTAAGTTAAGAAACTTCACGACACAACGACTAACAGCAATCCACTCCCCTAACTTAAATTCTTTTAAAATTATTACTTTGGGAAATGTATCTGATAATTCTGCAGATCCAGTTGACACATTTTTCACTTACAATGTCACTGCTACTGGGGTTGCGTATACTCCAATCGCATCTTCAATAAATTTTTCTGTAAGTCCTCCAATAGATTCATTTCAGGGTAACATAAAATTATCTCCAGATGGCACATTAATAGCAATTGCAGATTATGAAGGAGTTGTACACCTTTACAATTTTAATCCAACACATTCAGATATCACTTATAAAACTAGCATAAATCCAAGCCTTGGCCCTGGACACAAGCCTAACCCTTATAGTGTAGAATTTTCTCAAGATTCCAACATATTGTATTTTACTGCTAGTATTCCTGGTGTCAGCTATATATACAAATTCGTTATAAATCATCCAAGTGATCTTTATTTAAGAGAATTAATCGACTATTCCTCAACTACTAGCTATGGAGACCTCCAACTTGCTTCTAACGGCAAAATATATGTTGCAAATTATATTAACGAAAATCCTATTTCCACTTCTAGTAGTATAAGCGTAATTAACACACCTGAGAATGAAGATGACTCGGGTTTTGAACTATTAAGTCTCGGGTTGCGCAGTGGTGGCTCTTATAAAGGGCTTCCTAATTTTGTCTCTTCATATTTGAGAAATAGAATTGTTATTGATAATCAATGTTTAGGAGTAGAGATGCAGTTTACAACAGACACTTATATGCCGATAACTAATATTCTTTGGGATTTTGGAGATGGTGTAAGCTCCACTGATTTGGAGCCTAAACACACATATAGTACTGCACAATTATATCAAGTTACAGCAACTTTTATTTATAATAGCTGTGAGTATATTTTACGAAAGGAAGTAGAAATTTACAGTTTACCAGAAATGAATCCTAATGAAATCTTATCACAATGTGATACCGATAATGATGGTATTTCTATTTTTAATTTAAACAATATTAAAGACAAAATAACGAATTACAAACCTACTTTCGAGTTACAATTCTATAGTAGTAATCAAGATGCAATTAATGACTCCAATGAAATATCAACCCCTGAAAACTATACAAACACAATTAATCCTGACGAACTTTATGTAAAAATAACGACCCAAGAGGGGTGTTCTATAATTAGACCTTTTTATATTAAATCCACTTTTACCAGCCTACCTGTTATTACTCCAATCTTTACTTGCGAAGATTCAGATGGTATTGCCAATAATACTATAGGAGCATTTAACATTGGAGTTAAAGAAACAGAACTGAGAAATGAACTTGCTATTGATAATTCAGACAAGGTTTATTTCTACCCATCCCAACAAGATGCTCAACTAAAAACAAATAATCTAGATCGATATTACGATTCCCCTTCCACTGATATTTGGGTAAGAATAGAAACAGATGACGACGATTGCTCAGGTATTGGTTCTTTTAAAGCTATTGTTAATTCTAACATAGTATTAGATATCGAAAACGAATATGAACTATGTTACAATCTTAGTGCTATTGCACTAGATGGAGGAGCTACTAATGACACATGGGAATGGAAAGACAAAACCACAGGACATATAATCTCAACGAGCAGAAGGTTTAACATAAGTATCCCAGGCTCTTATGCTGTAACCGTAACTAAAACTGAAAATGATTTACGATGCGAGTTAACCAAGGCTTTTTTAATCAATAATCCGGGTAATGTCTCATTTCGAAACATTTCTACAGACAACAATCAAATAGAAGTGATAGTACAAGGCAATAGTGTTTATGAATTTTCAATAGATGACATTTACTACTACGGGAGTGGAAACTCATACACATTTGCAAATCTTAGAGGAGGAATTTACACGGTATTTGTTAGAGATATTGATGGCTGTGAGGCTCCACTACAACAAGATGTTTCACTAATAGAATATCCAAAATTTTTCACCCCTAATAATGATAGCTTTAATGACGTGTGGCAAATAAAAGGAATCTCTGCAAATTTATATAAATCTGTAAATATTTATATTTTTGACCGTTACGGGAAGCTATTACATCAAATGGATTTACCTGCCAACTTAAACGGCTGGGATGGATTATTTAACGGAAACGTATTACCCACAAGCGACTATTGGTATCAATCAGTTATAATCGATAATACGAATAAATCTTACACAAAATCTGGCCATTTCACGTTAAAACGCTAAGATCAATTATTTAGAGGTGTTTAAAAAAATCTATTAATAACTATAAATTCCGGTAAATTAAAAGATAGACTGTAGACATTTACTAACTCATTAACGATTCCGCCAAAAGAAAGGAGTCAACAACACAAGTACAGTAAACAGTTCTAAACGCCCAATAAGCATTAAAAAACTACACCACCACTTCCCTACTGCCGGTAAAGCCGCATAATTAGTAACAGGACCAAAATTCCCTAAAGCAGGTCCAACATTCCCTAAACTAGAAGCCGATAAACCTACCGCAGACTCGAAATTAATACCAAGCATAGAGAACACTAAAGCCCCTATAATAAAGGACAACATATAGAGTATAAAAAAGGCTAATACATTAAATACAATATCTCCAGATACCGCTTTAGTGTTATAGCGTACTGGCAGTACTGCATTAGGATGAAGCGAACGTTTAAATTCTATAAAGCCGTTTTTAATCATGATTAAATGTCTTACAACTTTTACACCTCCTGCCGTACTACCTGCAGAACCTCCTAGAAACATTAATCCGAAGAAAAACACAACTAAGAAATGAGTCCATAAGGTATAATCTGCCGAAACAAACCCTGTAGTTGTAATTATAGATAGCACTTGAAACAATCCGTGTCTAAAGGCGCTTTCTGCTTGCCCCCAAACCATTGGGTGTGTTATAGAAGACATTCCTAAATCTGCTCTAAAATATATAATGAATGCCACAATTGTAGTAAAAATAGCAATAAACCAGCTGTACAATTTAAACTCTTCGTCTTTGTATATTTTCTGGATTTTTCCTTTAAAAGCAAAATAACTCAATACAAAATTGGCTCCTGCTAAAAACATGAAAGTAATTATTATATACTGTATAATAGGTTGGTGATTCCAATATGCTACACTTGCATTTTTAGTAGAAAACCCACCAGTAGATAAGGTTGCCATTGCATGGTTAATAGCATCAAAGAATGTCATACCCGCGAGCCATAATAGTAAGGTTTCGGCTAAAGTATACCCGAAATAGATTAACCATAAACGTTTTGCTGTATCTGTTATTCTAGGGTGTAACTTATCGCCACTAGGTCCTGGAGCTTCAGCAGCAAAAAGTTGCATTCCTCCTATTCCTAACAACGGTAATATAGCTACCGCTAATACGATAATCCCCATTCCTCCAATCCAATGTGTTAAACTTCTCCAGAACAGCACACCATACGGAATAATTTCTATATCATGTATTATGGACGAACCTGTAGTAGTAAAACCAGACATGGTTTCGAAAAAGGCATCTGTAAAATTAGGAATACTTTGCGTTAAAATATAGGGAAGCGTTCCAGACAAGGTCATAACAAGCCACCCGAAAGTCACTACAATATACCCTTCACGCTTGTTCATTTCTTTTTTATGATCTTTGGTTGCAAACATCATAACAGCTCCCAGCATAATAGGAATCATTCCAGAGTAGAACAATTGCATGGTTACCCCATCATTATATAGGAAACTAACTAATGCCGACAACAACATAAATCCACCATTAAATAATAACAGTAATCCTAAAAAATGAAAAATAATTTTATAATTAAGTTTCATATGCTACCTAAAAAGTTTTTCTACTTGTTTTATAGATTGTGGTAAACAACATACAACCACTCGGTCTCCCTGACTAATTTTAAAATCTCCTAAGGCAATGATACCTTCTCCATCTCTAATAATACCACCTATAATTGCAGAACGCGGAAAATCTATCTCTTTAATAATTTTATTACAAATTAAAGATTTAGACTTCACCTTAAATTCCAACAACTCGGCGTGCATGTTGTTAAGTTTAGTCATGGCAACAACATCACCTTTTCGTATATATCTAAAAATGTTGTTTGCTGCTAGAAGTTTCTTGTTAATAAGTGTATCGATACCTATAGATTGAGACAATTCGAAATAGTCCATATTCTCTACTAAAGCAATCGTTTTTCTTACACCTTTAGATTTAGCAACTAAACATGACATGATATTGGTTTCGGAATTTCCGGTTACGGCAATAAAGGCATCCATATCACTCAGATTTTCCTCTTCCAGTAAATCTACATTTCTTCCATCGCCATTTATTACCAATACTTTTGGCAATTCATCGGCTACATCAAAAGCACGTTCTTTATCTTTTTCAATCAGTTTAACACGTGTAGAAGAATTACTTAAATCGCGAGCCGCTTTATAACCAATTTTACTTCCACCAAGAATCATTACGTTTTTAACTTCCGTATGCATTTTACCTGTTAGCTTACAAAGTTCTTCTGCTCCACCTTCGGAAGTAATAAACACGACATTATCGCCTTGTTTAAACACCGTATCTCCCCTAGGGATAATGGTATATTGAGTTCCAAAACGCTGAATAGCTATAGGTACAAAGTGAATTTCAGGAAAAATTTGTGCAGCTTCCTTTACGGTTTTCCCAATAAAGGTCATTCTACTAGATAGGTTTAAACCTAACATAGTTAAAGCACCGCCTTCAAATTCGTAACTATCATTAAAAGCCGATTGGTCTAACAGTAATTTAATTTCCGAGGCGGCTAAAGCTTCTGGCGAAATCAATTCATCAATACCGAATTTAGTAAAACCAACTTCTTCTTTATGATTAATAAATTCTGTGTTAGAAATTCTGGCAATGGTTTTTTTAGCACCAAGTTGTTTGGCCAAAACACAAACCGTGATATTAGTAGTCTCGGAAGAGGTAACAGCAATAACAAGGTCGCTTTCGGATACTCTTGCATCTTTCAGAATTGAGATTGATGTAGAATCGCCTTTAATTACTTTTATGTCTAAATGGGTATCGGCTTTTGTTAAGCTGTCCTTATTAACATCTATTAGAGTAATTTCTTGAGCTTCGTAAGATAAAAGTTTAGCTAAATGAAACCCAACTTCACCAGCGCCTGCAATGATAATTTTCATGTGTAGTCTATCGTAAAAAGTAAAACAAATATACTAGAATTTATAATTCTTGTATGCTTTTACAATTAATATAATTATTTGTTTGCAAGTTTCCTAATGCATAGTGAATAACTTATATTTGCTTAAAATTTTTGATTTGACAAAAGTAAATCCATATAAAGACAGTGACCTTGGTAAGAAAGAACAAGTCACTAAAATGTTTGATAATATTTCAGGCACTTACGACGATTTAAACCGTGTAATTTCTTTTGGTATTGATATTAAATGGCGGAAAAAAGTAGTCGAATTGGTTAAAAACACCAATCCAACCTCTATTTTAGATATTGCTACTGGAACTGGAGATTTAGCGATTAACTTGGCTGAAACTGATGCTGAAAAAATTATAGGATTAGATATAAGTCCTGGAATGCTTGAAGTTGGAGTGCAAAAAATTAAAGCAAAAAAATTAGAAGGCACTATTGAGATGATTTTAGGTGATTCTGAAAATATGCCTTTCGAAGACAATGCTTTTGATGCTATTACAGTTGCTTTTGGCGTTAGAAATTTTGAAACCTTAGAAAAAGGTTTAGCTGAAATTCTGCGTGTATTAAAACCAAATGGAATTTTTGTGATTCTAGAAACTTCGGTTCCTGTAAAAACTCCTTTTAAACAAGGGTATAAATTATATACCAATAACATTATGCCTGCTATTGGAAAACTTTTTTCTAAAGATAAAAGTGCTTATAAATATCTTAGCGATTCTGCCGCTGTTTTTCCTCATGGAGAAGCTTTGAACAATATTTTAAAGAAAGTTGGGTTTACTAGTGTTAAAGCTTTCCCACAAACATTTGGAGTCGCTACCATTTATACATCATCTAAACAATAATATGAGAAAACTAGTTGTAATTGTATTTTTTATCCTGATTTCCCAATCTAGTTTTGCACAGTTATTTAGTCGAGAACGGATTTTACACAATGAGAATTTCGATAAAGACCGATTTAGTTATGGCTATTATTTAGGTTTTAATAATTACGGCTTTGATTTTGATTATAACGACAATATTAGTGCAACAACCGCGAACGGAGAGTTAGACCGTACAGATATTCAAATAGACAAAAGTATTGGTTTTAGTGTGGGTCTATTAGGAAATATGAGGATTAACGATTATATAGATTTACGCTTTGAGCCTGGACTATATATTACCAATAGAACATTACATTATAACGCCTATCATTTTCAAGGTTATAACTATATAGATTCTAATAACAATAGTGTGCCTTACTTTGGATCTTCGTCTACTACAAACTATGATTTTGAAAATGACCCACAAAATGTATTAGAACGTGAAATAAGATCTACTTACATACATTTGCCGTTATTAGTGAAATTTTCGGCTAAACGCATCAACAATTTTAAGCCTTTTATTATGGGTGGTGCATCGATGTCTATAAACTTAAATAGCAACGAAGACACTAGGGAAGATAATAGTGATGGCCAATTTAGAATGAAACGATATACCTATTATTACGAAGTTGGTCTTGGTATAGATTTCTATTTACCATACTTTAAATTTACACCATCTATTCGAGGCGTATTTGCAATAAACGATGAGCTCGTTAGAGATGACCCTTTAAATGGTCCTAGTCCGTGGACGGATAATATTGCTAGTATGAAGACTCAGGGTATTTTTATAAACTTTACTTTTCAATAGTTCGGCGTTTAAACTCGCTTAGCAAAATAGACGTTGCCGTAGCCACATTTAAACTTTCGGTAGCTTTTAATTCTCCAAATCTAGGAATAGCTATTTTTTCGGTTATTAAGGCTTCAATGTTTTTAGATACGCCGTTGGCTTCATTCCCCATTACTAAAATACCAGCATCTAAAAGTTCGCGATGCGTATATACATTTTCACCTTCCATAAAAGCACCATAAACCGGAACCTTTGTATCCTTTAAAAAACGGTCTAAATCTAAATAACTAATATTTACACGGGTTATAGATCCCATGGTTGCCTGCACCACTTTAGGGTTATAACAATCTACGGTACCAATATTACAAATCAAATCCTTAATACCAAACCAATCGCATAATCTAATAATGGTTCCTAAATTCCCAGGATCTCTCACATCGTCTAACGCGACACATAATTGTGACACATCTATTTGTTTTGTTTCTGGAATTTCGAAAACAGCAAGCGCCTGATTCGGGGTTGTTAAAAAGCTAATGCGTTTTAAATCTGTTTCAGAAATAAGTGTTTCTAAAGGCAAATTTAAACTAAAGGATTCTGTTGTGTATAAATGCTGTAGTTTTAAGTCGGATTGCAACAATTCTTTAATTGTCTTAATCCCTTCAGCAACAAACACATTGGACTCTAACCTGTGCTTTTTAAGTTTTAATTTATTAATTAGTTTTATTTGATTTTTCGATAACATTCAAATAATGTATTTTTGATTTCGTAAGCAACTTATTTGTGTTTGCCTAATACGATTGCAAACATAACACAAGTCTTTTAAATGTTTTTAATTTCTAGAATATACTTGAAACAAAGGTTCTCAAAAATAGTATTATTTATTTTATTAACAGGTTTAATTACGGCTTGTAACTCCGTCAAAAACGTTGGAGAAAACGATTTACTTTTGGTGAATAACACCATCTATGTAGATAGCGTTAAAAACACCTCCGAAAAGATAGACAACCTACTTTATCAGGAACCTAACAAGACCATGTTAGGATTGCCTATTCGCTTATATATTTATAATCTGGCGCGCCCAAATATAGACTCTATAATTGATGCTCGATTAAACAAAACTGCTAAACATCGGGAGCGTTTAGAACGTTTTTTATCTAAAAAGCAATTGTATCAATATATAAATTCGAGAAAAAATTTAAATTCTTGGTTAAAAACTACTGGAGAAGCGCCTACATTAATTAGTGAACCTAGAGCCCTAAAATCGGTTAAACGCTTAGAAGACTATTATATTAATAACGGTTGGTTTGATGTAACGGCTAGTTACGACACCATTATAAAACCTAAGAAAAAAGTAGAAGTTAACTACCAAGTAAACTTAGGTACACCATATAAAATTGATAGTATTTCTACCAAAATAATGTCGCCTGTTGTAGATACAATCTACAATCGTTTTAAAAGACGATCATTAATTAAAACAGGACAGCGCTATACCACAGATAATTTTGAAGCAGAACGTGATAGAATTACGTCCAATTTAAGAAATCACGGGATCTATCAGTTTAGTCAAGATTATGTCATTTTTCAGGTCGACACCATAAACACCAATAAAAAAATGAATGTTGAAGTTCAAATTAAGAATTTTAGCCGTCAAGGTATAGATTCAACATTCCGAGAACCGTTCAAAGTTTACAAAATTAAAGACGTAAATATTTACACAGATTCATCTCACGAAAATAGAGAGTCTACAATTCAGGATTCTATTACATACAATGGATTTAATTTGTACGGTACCGAAAAAATAGCTTTTAGACCAAAAGCGCTTACCGATGCCGTATTTATAAATCCTGGAAATGTGTTTAGTGATATAGATAGAACTCGAACTTATAAACATTTAAGTGAATTAAAAACATTTAAATATCCAGACATTAAATATGTAGAAAACCCTGACTCTACTCTTACTAGCAACATTTATTTAACACCTTTAAAGAAGTTTAATTTAGGGTTTGCGACAGAAGTATCGACAAGTAATATTCAGGTTATCGGTTTTTCGGTAAACCCAAGTTTATTGGCTAGGAATATTTTTAAAGGAGCAGAAACGCTAGAACTTTCTGGTTTTGCATCTATTGGAGCCTCTAAGGACGCTAGTAATGATCAAGATGTGTTTTTTGATATTAATGAAATAGGAGCAGATTTAAAACTCACCATTCCTAGAATATTTTTCCCGATAAGCACAGATAGTCTTATCCCGAAAACCATGTCCCCTACTACGCGTGTTGGACTTTCTATCGCTAGTCAGAAAAATGTAGGTTTAGATAAACGATCTTTTACAGGAACCTTAAATTACAATTGGAGACCTAAGCGTGGTATTACTCAAGCTTTAGACCTATTTAATGTTCAATATGTTCGAAACCTAAATCCGGATAACTATTTTAATGTTTATAGCACATCTTATGATACACTAGACGACATTGCTCACGATATAGGTTACATAGAAGACGACGAAGATTTATCTATTCCCGATGGTACAAACGAATTTATAGACGAAGTCTTAGGGCCAAATCCTCCTAATAACATTTCCGACGACGATATACAAACGGTTAACAATATAGACGAACGTATGATTCGTTTAACCGAAAACAACTTAATTATCTCTTCTGCCTATACCTTTATTAAGGATAGCCGTAGAAATGTTTCGGATGAAGACTTTTTCATTTTCAGATTTAAATTAGAATCTGCTGGTAATTTAACAGCCTTAGGTTCTAAACTTTCTAATGCACCAAAAAACGAAGACGAGCAATACGAGTTATTTAATGTGGCGTATTCTCAATATATTAAAACCGAATTAGACTTTACAAAGCATTGGGATTTGGGACATCAAAACATCCTGGCTGTACGTAGCTTTTTCGGAATTGCTATACCTTACGGAAACTCAGACAACATACCATTTGCTAAGAGTTTCTTTGCTGGAGGGGCTAACGATAACCGAGCTTGGACTGCCTACGACCTAGGACCTGGTAGTTCACAAAGCAATGACGATTTTAATGAAGCTAACCTAAAATTGGCTTTAAATGTAGAACACCGATTTAATGTATTCGAAGATTTATACGGTGCGTTGTTTGTAGATATAGGAAACATTTGGAATGTGTACGACAATATTGAGGACGAAGCCTCTACCTTCGATAGTTTTAATTCCTTAAAAGATATTGCCGTTGGATCCGGAATTGGATTACGTTACGATTTTAGCTTTTTAGTATTTAGATTCGACGTTGGTTTTAAAACCTACGACCCTTCATATTCCGAAGGCGATAGATGGTTTAAGGACTATAATTTTGGTAATGCCGTTTATAATGTGGGAATTAACTATCCGTTTTAGAAATTTAAAATATACATCGTTTTCGGAGATTTTCGCCTAGTTAAAGACATCAAAACTTAAAAAAAACACATAAAAGTATTACATTTGGTAATAATCAACATTCACAATAATTAAAAATAATTACTATGGGACATAATATTAAACCGGGAGTTGCAACCGGGAAAGAAGTACAAGAAATTTTTAAACTTGCTAAAGAAAAGGGGTTTGCTCTTCCAGCTGTAAATGTAATTGGATCTGATACTATTAATGGTGTTTTAGAAACTGCAGCAGCTTTGAATGCTCCAGTAATTATTCAGTTCTCTAATGGAGGTGCTGTTTTTAATGCAGGAAAAGGATTAAGTAACGAAAATCAAAAAGCAGCAATAGCAGGTGCTGTAGCAGGAGCAAAACACGTACACGAATTATCTGTGGCATACGGAGTTCCTGTAATTTTACATACAGACCACTGTGCTAAAAAATTATTACCTTGGATAGACGGTATGTTAGATGCTAGTGAAAAACACTTCGCAGAAACAGGAAAACCTTTATTTAGTTCTCATATGATTGATCTTTCTGAAGAGCCTTTAGAAGAGAACATGGAAATTTGTAAATCTTACCTAGAACGCATGAGCAAAATGGGTATGACTTTAGAAATCGAATTAGGTATTACAGGAGGAGAAGAAGATGGTGTAGATAATACAGATGTAGACGATTCTAAATTATACACACAACCTGAAGAAGTAGCTTATGCATACGAAGAGTTAAGCAAAGTAAGTGACCAATTTACAATTGCTGCAGCCTTTGGTAACGTACACGGTGTTTACAAGCCAGGAAATGTGAAACTAACTCCAAAAATCTTAAAAAATTCTCAAGAATATATTTCTAAAAAATACGGTGTAGAAGATAATCACATCGATTTTGTATTCCATGGTGGATCTGGTTCTACTGTTGAAGAAATTAGAGAAGGAATTAGCTATGGTGTAATTAAAATGAATATCGATACAGACATGCAATATGCATTTATGACAGGTATTCGTGATTACATGAAAGAAAAAGAGGACTATTTACAAGCACAAATTGGTAATCCTGAAGGATCAGATTCACCAAATAAAAAATATTACGACCCTAGAGTTTGGCTAAGAAAAGGTGAAGAAACCTTTGTAGCACGCTTAAAAAAGGCATTTGAAGATTTAAATAATGTGAATACATTATAAAAAAATCGCAGCGTTTTGCTATTATTAAAAACAAAATTTTAATTTTGGCAAGAATATAGCATAGTAAAAACGGAATTAACCAAATACTATTCTTGTTTATTTTTCTGTTATATTTACAAAATATTCTCTCTAAAAGACATAAAAACCAACACTTTTATGTCTTTTAGATTAACGCTAAACAAAACAATTCGGAGGTATATATCTTCCGGATAAATAAAATAAAATCAATATGTCTTGGTTTAAAAGAAAAACAAAAGGTATTACTACCACCACCAACGAGAAAAAGGACATCCCTAAAGGGCTCTGGTACAAATCTCCAACAGGTAAAATTGTAGATACCGACGAATTAGAAGAGAATTTTTATGTGAGTCCAGAAGATGGATATCATGTTAGAATAGGAAGTAAAGAATACTTCGAAATACTTTTCGACGACAATACCTTTAAAGAATTAGATGCAAATCTTACATCTAAGGATCCTCTTAAATTCGAGGACACAAAAAAATACCCAGACCGTTTAAAAGCCGCACAAGACAAAACAAATCTTAAAGATGCTGTTAGAACTGGTGTTGGTAAGTCTAAAGGTAAAGATATAGTTATTGCCTGTATGGACTTCAGCTTTATTGGAGGTTCTATGGGAAGTGTAGTTGGAGAAAAAATTGCACGCGCCGCTAATTACTCTATTAAAAACAAGATTCCTTTAATGATTATTTCAAAATCTGGAGGAGCACGTATGATGGAAGCCGCATTATCTTTAATGCAATTAGCAAAAACATCTGTAAAACTAGCTCAATTGGCCGATGCAGGAATTCCTTACATCTCTTTATGTACAGATCCTACAACAGGAGGTACAACAGCTTCTTTTGCCATGCTAGGAGATATAAACATTAGCGAACCTGGAGCATTAATTGGTTTTGCAGGTCCAAGAATTGTAAGAGATACTACAGGGAAAGAACTTCCTGAAGGTTTTCAAACTGCAGAATTCTTGTTAGAACATGGGTTCTTAGACTTTATTACACACCGTAAAGAATTAAAAAACAAAGTGAACTTATACATCGATTTAATTACAAATCAGCCTATAAGAGCTTAGTAATTAGAAAGCGAGCAGTTTGTTTCTTTTTTTATCATCTTCATAAAAGATCACAAATACAGTATTAAATTATATAATATTGTTATATTTGCAGCGCGAAAGATACGCTTTCGTGTACATAACAATCATTTACAATAATATTAGAATGTATTTATCAAAAGAAGAAAAGCAAGAAATGTTTGCTAAACACGGTAAAGGGAAAAACGATACTGGTTCAGCTGAAGGGCAAATTGCTTTGTTTACACAAAGAATTAATCACTTAACAGAACACTTAAAAAAGAATCGTAAAGATTATAATACTGAGCGTTCTTTAGTAATGTTAGTAGGTAAGAGAAGAAGCTTACTAGATTATTTAACAAAGAAAGATGTCTTAAGATATCGTGCCATTGTTAAAGAATTAGGATTAAGAAAATAAGAAAAGAGAGGCTTTATGCCTCTTTTTTTAGTTTACACGTCTCGTAAGAGATAAGATAAAAAGCTATTACTTAGTTTTTCATTGGTCACCCACACAACAACTACAACACAACGACCATTGTTTAATTAGAATAAAAAAATTTATGATTCCAAAAGTTTTTAAAGAGGTTATAGACCTTGGTGATGGAAGAGAAATTACCATCGAAACCGGAAAATTAGCTAAACAAGCTCATGGATCCGTTGTTGTACAATCTGGAAAGTGTATGTTATTATGTACGGTTGTTTCAAATTACAAGCAAGCAGATGTCGACTTTTTACCATTAACGGTAGATTATCGTGAAAAATTTGCTGCTGCTGGTCGTTATCCAGGTGGTTTTTTCAAGAGAGAAGCAAGACCAAGTGACGGTGAAGTATTAACTATGCGTTTAGTAGACCGTGTTTTACGTCCGTTATTCCCAAAAGATTATCACGCAGAAACACAAGTTATGATTCAGTTAATGTCTCATGACGAAAATGTTATGCCAGAAGCTATGGCTGGTTTAGCCGCTTCGGCAGCCATCCAATTATCAGATTTCCCTTTCGAATGTCCAATCTCAGAAGCTAGAGTTGGTCGTATTAATGGAGAATTTGTTATTAACCCAACCCGTGCACAATTAGAAGAATCTGACATCGAAATGATGATTGGAGCATCTTACGATTCTGTTATGATGGTTGAAGGTGAAATGGATGAAATTTCTGAGGAAGAGATGGCAGATGCTATCAAATTTGCTCATGAAGCAATTAAAGTTCAAATTGATGCTCAAGTACGTTTAGCAGAAGCTTTTGGTAAAAAAGAAACTCGCGAATATACTCCTGCAGAAGTTAACGAAGAATTAGAAAAAAGAATACACGATTTAGCATACGATAAATGTTACGCTATTGCAAAACAAGGAACGTCTAAAGTAGAGCGTACTAATGCATTTGCAGAAGTTAAGGAAGAAGTTAAAGCGTCTTTCACTGAAGAAGAAATGGCAGAATTTGGCCATCTTGTTAGCGGTTATTATAGTAAAGCAGAAAAAGAAGCTGTTCGTGAATTAACATTAAGCGAAGGCTTACGTTTAGACGGAAGAAAGACTGACGAAATAAGACCAATTTGGTGTGAGGTAGATTATTTACCTTCAACTCACGGTTCTGCAATCTTTTCTCGTGGAGAAACTCAGGCTTTAGCAACTGTTACTTTAGGAACATCTAGAGACTCTAACAAAATAGATATGCCATCTTACGAAGGCGAAGAAAATTTCTATTTACATTATAACTTCCCTCCTTTCTGTACAGGTGAAGCTAGACCATTAAGAGGAACATCTCGTAGAGAAGTTGGTCATGGTAACTTAGCACAACGTGCATTAAAAGGAATGATTCCTGCAGATTGCCCTTACACAGTACGTGTAGTATCTGAGGTATTAGAATCTAATGGTTCTTCTTCTATGGCAACCGTTTGTGCTGGAACAATGGCAATGATGGATGCTGGTGTTAAAATGACAAGACCTGTTTCTGGTATCGCTATGGGGTTAATTTCTGATGGCGACCGTTACGCAGTATTATCTGATATTTTAGGAGACGAAGATCACTTAGGTGATATGGACTTTAAAGTAACAGGTACTACTGAAGGTATTACAGCTTGCCAAATGGATATTAAAATTAAAGGATTGTCTTACGAAATTTTAGTAAATGCACTAAAACAAGCTCGTGAAGGTCGTTTACATATCTTAGGTAAAATTACAGATACTATTGCTACTCCAAACGAAAGTGTTAAAGAACATGCACCTACAATGGTTACGCGTCGCGTTCCTAACGAATTTATTGGTGCTTTAATTGGACCTGGAGGAAAAGTAATTCAAGAAATGCAGAAAGAAACTGAGACGACTATCGTTATTAACGAAGATCCAGTAACTGAAGAAGGTATTGTTGAAATTTTAGGTGTAGGTAGTGAAGGTATTAATGCTGTATTAGCAAAAATAGACGCTTTATTATTTAAACCAACAGTGGGTAGCGTTTACGAAGTTAAAGTAATTAAAATGTTAGACTTTGGAGCTGTTGTAGAGTATACAGAAGCACCAGGGAACGAAGTTTTATTACACGTAAGTGAGTTAGCTTGGGAACGTACAGAGAATGTTTCTGATGTTGTTAATATGGGAGATGTATTCGATGTAAAATATTTCGGAACAGACCCTAAAACACGTAAAGAAAAAGTATCTCGTAAAGCGATTTTGCCAAAACCAGAAGGTTATGTAGCAAGACCACCACGCGATCGTGACGATAGAAAACCTAGAGATAATAGAGGTCGTGACAACAGACGTGACGATAGAAAACCTAGAGAAAGAAAAGACGATTAATTTTAGATTTTTTCATATCATACCAAAAAGCCAACCTTGTTCGTACAGGGTTGGCTTTTTTCATTTAGAAACATCTAGTATCAGACATATTTGAAATCTCAGAATCAACATATTAATTTCATGCTTTTTAATTTAAAATAATTAGAGAAATTAAAAGGATCATTTTAGTTGAAACAAGTTTAGTTTATAAAAAACCTTACATCCCAATAAAATAATTCAAAACTTTTGTAACATTTATAATAAACCTTACGTATAACTAAAGACAAAGGAGTATTCACTTAATTTACAGGAGAACTTTACATGAGACAACTTAAAATTACGAAGCAGGTTACAAACAGAGAAACAGCTTCGCTAGATAAATATCTTCAAGAAATTGGAAAAGTTGACTTAATTACCGCAGACGAAGAAGTAGAATTAGCACAACGTATTAAAGCAGGAGATCAAGTAGCTTTAGAAAAGTTAACAAAGGCTAACCTACGTTTTGTGGTTTCGGTAGCAAAGCAATATCAAAATCAAGGACTAACATTACCTGATTTAATTAACGAAGGTAACTTAGGATTGATAAAAGCAGGACAACGTTTTGATGAAACACGTGGGTTCAAATTTATATCTTATGCTGTATGGTGGATTCGTCAGTCTATCTTACAAGCATTAGCAGAACAGTCAAGAATTGTACGTTTGCCATTAAACAAGATTGGATCTATTAACAAAATCAATAAGACTTTTGCTTTTTTAGAACAATCTCATGAACGTCCGCCAAGTCCTGAGGAAATTGCCAAAGAATTAGATATGACCATTAACGATGTTAAGGAGTCTTTAAAAAATTCTGGCCGTCACGTCAGTATGGATGCACCTCTTGTACAAGGAGAAGATTCAAACTTATACGATGTATTAAATAGTGGGGAATCGCCTAATCCAGATCGCGAACTGTTACATGAATCTTTACGTACAGAAATAGAACGTGCGTTAGAGACGTTAACACCACGTGAAGCAGACGTTATTCGTTTATATTTCGGATTAGCAAATCAGCACCCAATGACGCTAGAGGAAATTGGTGAAACATTCGATTTAACACGCGAACGTGTAAGACAAATAAAAGAAAAAGCAATACGTAGATTGAAACACACGTCTCGTAGCAAAATATTAAAAACATATTTAGGATAACCTAAAGAAAGTAACAAACGGTTAATGCTCTTAAAGAGTATAAAAACTGTTCGTTTTTTGATTGATGAAAGAACCTTCGGCTGATTACCGAAGGTTCATTTTTTTATATTACATTTGCCAAAAATCTTAGTATAATGACTTCAAAATTAATTGCTCCCTCTATTTTAGCCGCCGATTTTGGCAACCTCCAACGCGATGTTGAAATGGTTAATAATAGTGAAGCAGACTGGTTTCATATCGATATAATGGATGGCGTTTTTGTTCCTAATATTTCTTACGGAATGCCTGTTCTTAAAGCCATATCTCAACATGCCACAAAAACTATCGATGTCCATTTAATGATAGTGGATCCAGACCGATATATTAAAACTTTTGCAGAGTTAGGTAGTGATATTCTTACTGTACACTATGAAGCTTGTACACATCTTCATCGCACAATTCAAGCCATAAAAGCTGAAGGCATGAAGGCTGGTGTTGCCTTAAATCCGCACACAAACATTAAGGTATTAGAAGATATAATTAATGATATTGATGTTGTTTTAATAATGAGTGTAAATCCTGGTTTTGGAGGTCAGAGTTTTATTGAAAACACTTACAATAAAGTAAAACAATTAAAGAAACTTATAGAGCAAAAAGGAGCTACAACGCTAATAGAAATAGATGGTGGTGTTACAGATAAGAATGCAGAAGCTTTAATTGAATGTGGTGCAGATGTTTTAGTAGCAGGAAGTTATGTTTTTAAAAGCACAGATCAACTAAAAACGATCTCCAATTTAAAAAGTGCTATTAATTCTTAATATTTAATTAACGAATTGACACTTAAGTGACTAATAAATTTTGATTATGTTAGCTCTAGATTTATTTAATTGTATTTAAAATAAAAAATACGTCAATTATCAATAAATAATAAAATAACCCCAATTATAAACAATTAAATATTATTTTTAATAAAAATTTTAATTATGAAAAAAACTACTATTATACTTTTTTTTCTAATGTTTAGCACATTAGCCTACAGCCAATTTAGAGGTCGTGAAACGTGGGTATTTAGTGCTGGTATTAATGTTTTAGACAATAGTGCTTTTCAAGATCCATTACAAGGTACTGAAAAGTGGAGTTTTAATAATCCGTTTACTTTGGGTGCCGAATATAGATTTGATGAAGATTTCACTATAAGCCCAATGTTAAGTTTTAACAGTGTTGACGAAGTTTATGAAGATGGTGCACATGGCGGAAGAGGAGTAATTGAAGGAGGAACATACTTTTCTTTCGATGTTAATGCAAAATTTTATTTTGATGAATATATTGCTGAAAATGAAAACATAGATGCTTACGTCGGTTTAGGTGCTGGGTACTTTAATGTTGCTGATGAATCTAATGGTTCAGGAAACGTTACTCTAGGTTTTAGATATTGGTTTTCTCCAGTATGGGGATTAAGACTTCAAAGTTTAGCAAAATTTGCTTTTGACAATGACAAAGTATACGCAAACAATAATTTCATTCATAGTTTAGAATTATTGTACAGGTTTTAATAAACATAATAAGATTATAAAAAAAAGTAGAACAAATAATTTGTTCTACTTTTTTTTTGAAATTAAATGACATGAATGATATATGAGATTTTTAAATGGTATTATTCATAATTTATCGCTGTTTTTCAGGTAAAGATTAGTATAGTATCAAGCTCTTAAATGTAGATTACAAGATTAAAGCACATTAATTACAAAATGTCCAATCTTAAACCCAATTAGTGAAATGCGAGTAGTAAATTATTAAAACTTTGATGCTTATAAACTCTTAAGATTGAAATCAATTTTCGTGTATTTAAAGCCAATTTTAGGCATCATATTAAAGCCACTTCTAAATAACATCACACTTCATCTAAAAATCAAAACACAGCGCTTTTTATAACATTAAACTACTCTATTTAACTTATTGGTACGGTAAATTTGAAGATCCATCCTTTTAGTTAATTTATCTTTCTGTATTACAGATATCTAATTCGTTATCCAAATAAAGTTCAATACAAACTTGCTAAACAGATAAAAGCAACAATACGTTTTATATACTCATAGAACTATGATAATATAAATTTTTAGCGCATAAAAAAACTCAGATATATAACCTGAGTTTTTAAATTATAAGGTAAAATACTGTACTTAAAATTTTCTAATTGAATCTTTAATAGAGTTTTTAAACCAACTCCAAGTATACTTTTTTAAAGATATTTCATTATTATTATACCCATATCCGTATCCATAATTATATCCATAACCTTTAGTTGTTTTAGAATCACTAATATTATTAACAACATAAACCATGTTATTAAGTTTTTTATCGGTATACAATTCACGTGAAAATCCTAACAATTTTTTATCGGTAAATCCTGCACGTGTAACATAAACACTAGCATCCGCATATTGAGAAATTAACAAGGTATCCGTGACGAGTATTATAGGGGCCGTATCAACAATAATATAATCATAAATCTGCGTTGCATCCTCCAAAAGTAGCTCTAATCGCGCATTAGATAATAATTCAGATGGATTGGGCGGAATATTTCCGGCAGTTAAAATATCTAAAAAATTGTTATCAAATTTACTTTTCTGCAAATAATCTTTCCAATTAGCTGATGATTGAAAAAGAAAATCGGATAAACCTTTAGCTTTTTTATCACCTTCAGATATTGTAATTTTCGGATTTCTTAAGTCTGCTCCAATTAATAAAACCTTTTTATTAATACTTGAAAACGCCAAAGCTAAATTAACAGAAACAAATGTTTTTCCTTCTCCCTTTATAGTAGAAGTCACATATATTACGCTACCCGATTTTCCTTCTTTAGGTTTTAAGATATATTTTAAATTGGTACTTAGTATTCTAAATGACTCCGCTAGTATTGTTCGATCATGTGGATTTTGAAATAACTTATCTTCAGACTTTACTTCTGGTATTTCTCCAATAATAGGAATCTTTCTAGTAAATTTTAAAATATCAGATTTATCGTGAATCTTATTATCTGATTTAAAGATTAGAAATAAAATTCCAAAAGGAACAAGTAATCCCACTAACAATCCTTTAATATACATTCCCTTCGAATCGGGACTTACGGGTAAACCAGAACTAGCTGCATACTCAACCACTTTAACAGACGGAGACGTAATCGCTAGATTAATAGCTGCTTCCTCTCTTCTCTGCATAAATAATAAGTATAAATTTTCTTTTATATTTTGCTGACGTTCAATTGATCTTAATATCTTTTCTTTTTGAGGCATTTTTCTCACTAATTCTATAGCAGAATTTTCCTCATTAACCAATCGGTTTAAAGACAAATTTAATTGTTCGTAATATGCATCAAGAGAACTTTTTAAATTTCCTCTAACATCCATAAGTTTCTTATCTAGAGCAACAACCATGGGATTATTTTCCCCGGCACTAGAAATTAAACCTTCTCTCTCCAATACAATACTATTATATTTAGAAATAATACCATTCGTACTAGCACTTTCAAGTCCTACATTTTCTGGCATTAAAGTACCCAGATCATCATTTGATAAAGGGCTTTTAAGTAATTTAGATAAAGCAAGTTGATTTTCTATTTCCAGAACTGCATTTTCAGAATTTGTTCGCTTAGACATGCTATAAGACGCATCGGAAGAAAAAGAAACTAAGTTATTATCCTGTTGAAATTCTTTCTTATTAACTTCTATGGAATCTAGTTCATTAGCAAGATACATAAATCGTTCATTAACAAAATCGATTGTACGTTGAAAAACTAGCTGTCTATCTGTTACACCATCAAAATTAAATTGTTCTACAATCTTATTCAAAGCATCTTCCGACCTTTTTCTATTTTCTCCAACCATAGACAAAACTAAAATATCAGTAGATCCCGACTTACTCACAGAAATAGAATTAGAGAGCCTTCCTGCTTCTGCGGATAAAGGTTTTATAGTGACTTTATACGATAAACCAATATAATTTTTTATCCATGATTGCGATTGAATCAAAAATGGAAAATCTGGTTTTGGTGAGTTTAAAGAATACCCCTCTACAGTGAACATAATATCCTCACTCCCCTCTTTACTAACAATTAAACCATCCTCCGTAATTTCAATATTAAATGTTAGATATGGAATTTGATTATTAGGTTTTAAATATATAAGTTTTAAAGGACCATTCCACAACTCCTTCTCTGTGAACTGACCTTTTACAAAATATCGAATATGAAGATCTAAACTATCTACTACCTTTTCTAGTAAACGGTTAGACTTGATAATAGCTATTTCATTATCTAAATTTTTAGAATCTCTAAATAAACCACCACCTTGAGTAGACAACTCAAGCCCTTTAGATTCATCTAGAATTTTAATTTTCGCATAAGAAACATAAGTTTCAGGAGTATATCTTAAATATAAGAATACGGCTAATATCGCTACACTAACGGAAAAGAAAAACCATTTCCAATAATGTAAATATTTTAAAATCTCATCTTTTATATTAATACCAGAAGCATTATTTTCGGTATTATCATCTAAAAATTCTTCACTCATTAGTTTAGCTCTTAATTAATAATACAAGGGTAAGAATAAAAGAAACTACACCAAATACCCCTGTTATATTTGTAATATAACCAGCTTGTTTAACAGCCGGACCATTTGGATTAACGAGTATTATATCATTCTGTCTCAAATTATAAAATTCACTTGTAAACCAATCGGTTTTTGTCATATCCACATGACCAACGGTTCTTACACCATCCACTTCTCTTATTATAAGGATATCCTCACGAACTCCGTTGATTGTTAAATCACCCGCCATACCAATAGCTTGTGGTAAAGTAACAGTTTCTTCCTCAAAAGTGATTGTTCCAGGGCTACCAACTTCACCCAGCACGGTTATTTTTGCATTAATAACACTTACAATAACTGTTGGATTTTTTAAATGCCCCTCATTCACTAAAATTTTAGTGATATCAGATTCTAATTCCTTAGTAGTTTTACCAGTTGCAGTTATACTACCTAAAATAGGAAAAGTAATGGTTCCATCGCTTGAAACTAAATACCCTATTGACTTTAAAGGTCTCGCTTCTTGAGAACCAGCACCTCCTTGGCTAGAGATATTTCTGTTATATGGAATTGCTGCTTCAGGAATTAATGAATTTACATTAATAGATAGAATATCATTAATTTGAACTTGAGGCGAAAAATTAATAACATCTTTAGGAATATTCTCGTAATCCTGAAAATACAATATCTCTTTCTTTGTAGAACAAGAATTCAATATCACAAGAAAGGAGATTAACCCCAATAATCTAAATAACTTCATTAAATATATTTTTTTAATTTACAAATATAAGCCGAATATAAAGAACTCCGATTGTGTTCCTAAAGGTTTTAATTTACCTTTTATTAATTAATTAGGTGTAATTTCTTTAAAAATTTATTCATTTTAATGCGTTGTTTAAACACACTATAATTTATAAAAAACGGCAAAGAAAACATGAGAAGACCTGCTAAAATAACAATTAATAATTGAAAATTAACATTAAGTCCTTGCGCTAATAAGGCACCAATTAACACAGATGTGGAAGCTATTGAAATCACTAAAGTGACCTGCCAATGCTTTAAACCCAGTTGTAACATATGGTGATGTATGTGATTTTTATCGGGACTAAACGGATGTTTTTTAAGAATAACAACACGCACATAAAAAATTCGAAGTGTATCCAAAAGAGGAAAAAATAATATTGCCAGAACAATTATTGGTGCATTTAAATGAAATTGTGCCATCGGATTTAATTGGTTAATACTAATAAAGGCAACCGATTGAAATGCGAGTAAAAAACCAACAACCATGGATCCTGTATCTCCCATAAATATTTTTCTAACCTTAGAAAAATTAAAATATAAAAAAGGAATTAAGGCGCCTACTAGAGCTAAAGACACCACTGTTAAAGACATTTCTTGCATATTAAAAAACAAGAATCCATAAAACATCGAAACTAATAATCCTACGGAACCAGCTAAACCATCTAAACCATCTATTAAGTTATATGCGTTTATTATTAGAATAAAAACAAATAAAGTAAATCCTATAGAGATAAAATACGGTAAATCTTCAAGGCCCAGAATACCAGAAAAAGTTGTAATTCTAATATCGGTTATTAAAATAACCATAAGTGCAGCGATGATTTGCCCTAACATTTTTTTCTTAGGTGAAAGAATTAAAATATCATCCTTCACTCCTAAAAAGAATAGAATTATTAACGCTCCAACTATTGGCATTAATAATTTTGCATCTAAAAATGCACCACATAAAGTTAATACAATGGCAACGGCAAAGAAAATTCCAATACCTCCTAAGGTCGGAACTGTTTTGGAGTGCACACTTCGTTTATCCGGAACATCTACCAATTGCTTTGCATGGGCAATAAAAATAATTGTAGGAAAAGCTAAAAAAGCAGTAACTAAAGCTAGAAGAAAAGGAAAAAACAACAGGGTTGTTCCGTTTCCATTTTGAATGATTTGGTTGATTAAATTCATTAATAGCGATTTTGGGTCAGTATGTATTATAAAAATATAAACAATTACATAGTTATGAAATAATCACATTACTAAAAAATAAAGTAACGCAAATGGATTCAAGAACTCGGTTTAATACAAATGCTTATATCTGTTAATGTTGTAAAAATAGTTTTTACTTTTTAAATAACTGAGGAATTTTAGATAAGTTTTTTGAACAAATAACTAAGGCTGGGCTACTGATATTATTTCCTTTTACGGCCATATAATCCTCCCGAGTCTTTAACCAAATATTCTTTAAACTTCTATTACTTGCACCTCCAACACGCATTTTAGTAATTACTTCTGGCAAATAATTGAATTGTAATGTTGTGTCTTTAAAGATCCTTAACATTAAATCGTAATCTGCAGCGATTTTAAAGGCAATATTAAATACCCCATGCTTTTCATAGACCGCTTTCTTTAAAAACAACGTTGGATGCGCTGGCATCCAACCTTGCTTTAGTAATTTATCTGAAAATGGCTTACTTGTCCAGTTGCGAACAATCTTTTCTGAATTGGTTGCGTTTATATAGTGTAAATCACCATAAACGCCATCTACCTTATTAGAATTAAACGCCTCAACAATATGACTAATAGTCGCATTCGTAGAAAAAAAATCATCAGAATGTAAAAAACCAACAATATCCCCTGTAGCTTTCTTTATTCCTTTATTCAATGCATCATATATACCTTTATCCGGTTCTGATACACTAATTATATTTTCATGCTTAAGCTTCGCCTTTTCAATTATGCTTAAGGTATTGTCTTTAGATGCTCCATCGATAATAATATATTCAATATTATTATAATCTTGAGTTAAGACAGATTGCAAACAATCTTCTATAGTTTTTTCACTATTATATGTAGCCGTGATAATCGAAACTTTCATTAATCTATTCTCTTTTACGTATTTGTTTTGCTGGATTTCCCTGATAAATATAATAAGCTTCTAATGTCTTAGTGGCAACCGAATTCACTGTTAAAATAGCATGAGATTCAATTTTCACATTAGGACAAACCACCGATTTTGCACCTACCCAGGCACCATCTTCAATTATAATTTCTCCAACCATTAAATCGAAAGTCGATTTTTTATAGTTATGATTTCCACATAACAACATGGCTTCTTGAGAAATACAAGCGTGTTTACCTATAGTCACTTGTGCTAGATTATCAATCCAAACCTTCTCTCCTATCCATGAATAATCGCCAATAGTTAATAACCATGGATATTTTATATTCACCCCTGGTTTTATAACGACTCCGGTTCCTATTCTAGCTCCAAAACATTTTAAAAGAAACACTTTTAAACTAGAAACAGGATTTAATGGATTTATAAAAAACAACACATTAATAAAATACCAGAGCAGGATTTTAAGTTTCCCTCCCGGTTGATACCAGTTATTATTATAATTTGATAAATCCGTCTTCAAATTATTGTTCTGCTTTAAGTAAATTATCGAAGTAACTAATTGTCTTCACTAAACCTTCTTCTAAATGAATCTTTGGTTCCCAACCATTTAATTCTTTTTTAGCTAAATCGATTACAGGTTTACGTTGTAACGGATCGTCTTGAGGTAATGGTAAGTGAATAATTTTAGACGTAGAATTTGTCATTTCGATAACTTTACTTGCCAATTCCATCATTGTAAACTCAACTGGATTACCAATGTTTACTGGTCCCATAAAACCATCACGACTATTCATCATTCTAATTGTTCCTTCCACCAAGTCATCTACATACTGAAAAGATCGTGTTTGCGAACCATCTCCAAACATTGTAATATCCTCTCCTTTTAATGCCTGAACAATAAAGTTAGAAACTACACGCCCATCATTAGGATTCATATTTGGACCATAAGTATTAAAAATTCTAATAATCTTAACGGCAACTTCATTTTGTAAATGGTAATCCATAAACAAGGTTTCGGCACAACGTTTTCCTTCATCGTAACAAGAACGTAATCCAATTGGATTTACATTTCCCCAATACGTTTCTGGTTGTGGATGTACTGCTGGATCTCCATACACTTCACTTGTAGAAGCTTGTAAAATCTTAGCGTTTACACGTTTCGCCAATCCTAACATATTAATGGCTCCCATAACAGAAGTTTTTATTGTTTTAATAGGATTGTATTGGTAATGTACTGGTGAGGCTGGACATGCCATGTTATAAATTTCATCGACCTCAATCATATAAGGTTGCGTAACATCGTGTCTCACTAATTCGAAATAATTGTGATCCATTAAATGTTCAATATTTTTTTTACTTCCCGTAAAATAATTATCCAAACAAATAACTTCATTGCCTTCGTTTAATAAGCGTTCACATAAATGTGATCCTACAAAACCTGCTCCTCCAGTAATTAAAATTCTTTTCATCTTTAAATAATGTGTTTCTAATTAAATAATTTTTTAGTATTTATAATAAGTTGTGGCTTTTGGGTAAATGATTTTGCAAAATCATATGCCGATTTAGACCATATATTAAATGTATCTTGATCCATGTCTGAGAAGGAATCTATCACCTTTACATATTCAGATGCATCCGACAATGGAATAGCAACCCCCGTTTTCTGTTCTTTTATATTGATCCAAGGGGTTTGATCGGAAATAATTACAGGACAACCATTTTGCCACGATTCCATAATTACGTGTCCGAAATTTTCGTGCATAGTTGGTAATAGTAAAACATGTTGTGCCTTTAAAACGTCCCTTAATTTATAATTTGGAACTGCCCCTAAATAATTTACTATTATATGACTAGGTAATGTCTTAATGTAATTTTCACAAGCCGTCCAGTATTCAGATTCATCAATCGGACCGATTATAGTAAAATTAATAGTATGCTCTGAACTTGTATGAGATAGATATTCTAAAGACTTTAATAAATTTTTCTTAAGTGCTATTCTAGAAAGAAAAAACACATTTAAACATTTTTTACTTTTTTCTTTTTCCTGATACTCACCCATTTTTGAAGATAAATTTGGTGCAATACGAATATCTAATTCATGTCCGAACTGCGTCTCGATTTCTTCTTTTTCCAAACTGGAGGTAGCGTGCCATACTACTTTTTTATGCAAGCCATTAAACTTAAATAAAGAAATAAATAGTTTCTTTTTCAAGGGTTTTATGGCTAAAGCCCCTTTACCTACCATACCTCGAGGTGCTAAAACCTGCTTTAAAACCGTTTTTTTAAATGTCCATAATGGAAGCAAGGTAAACTTAATAGAGAATAACGAATTGTAATACACATAATCGAAATGTTCCTCTTTAATCAACCTTTTATATAGTGCGCTATTCTGATGGTTTTCATCTAAATAAATCACTTTATAATTTGCTTTTACTTGCCAAGTATTAAATTCTATATTGTCGTAAGGAACAGATTCTCCTAAATCTTTATTTGAAGTTACTATAGATATATCAAATTCATCATGAAGATGAAACACTATATTATTTACAGATTGAATTGGTCCCCCAGCTTTGTATCCCGGTAAAAACCAATCTATAAAAATTAATATTTTTTCTTTTTTAGGCATTAATAATGTCCTTATAAATAGTTAAATAATCTTCTGCAATCTTATCAATATGAAATCTCTCAACGTTTATTTGCCCTTTATTTATTAATTCATTTTGCATCTCTACATTAGAAGTAATCGCTAACACAGCCTTTCTAATTTCTTCAACATTATAAGGGTTTACTAAATACGCAGTATCTCCTGCAACTTCTTTCATGGCTCCTATATTAGACGTAATAACAGGTCTACCAATCGCTTGGGCTTCAATAATAGGCATTCCAAAACCTTCATAAGTTGATGCAAACAAAACTAAATCACAGTTCTTATACGCTTGAACAATATCAGCATAAGGTATTTGAAACATAGATTTATATTCTAACTTATACAGTTCTAGAAGTCTCAATTGATCTTCTGTTAATTTTCCTATAATCGTTAATTTACATGGTATTCCGTTTAAAGCCTCAAAAGTACGTTCAATATTTTTATTAGGCTTAGTTCCAATCAATAAAATATTTGGACAAACAGTTTCATTATCTTTTGGACAATACCTTAATTCTGAATGCACTGGATTATAAACAACCTCTATTTTCTTTGAAGCGAAGGGAATAACTTTACATAGTTCTGCCTTAGTAAATTCAGAAATCACTGTAATTTTATTAACGATTATAGCGGGCAAAGTAAACCAAATTAGCTTAAGATAGAATCGTTTTAAAACATTCCCTTTTAAAATAGAACCAATATCATGAATAGTTAACACCGATTTTTTTCCTGTAACTAACGCCATATAATTTACGTCTCCAGTAATATGATTTATATGAGAAGGCGACTTCTTTTTAAAACTTAAAATATTTTTTAAAATTACAACTGGACTGCCTCCAGATAACTTGAGTTCTTGAGTATCTATCTCTATCCTATCTTTAAGTTTATCCTGAATTGCACCAAACAGCTCTTCAATACTGTTGTATTGTGACAAACGCTTTCTAAATATATAATTAACCTTTAGTTCCATTCGAAAAATTCCAATTCATATAATTTTTTGCATACCAAAAGAATAAAAATATAACGATTAATGATTTTACTAAATGATTTAAAACCACAAGAAGTTCTGTTTCTGCCTTAATTACTTGTAAAAATGCAATGGGTAGAAAAGCAATAAAGGTTATATTATTTAATACTATTTTAAATAGTCTTGTCCATACTTTTGCTAAAAAGAATCCCCAGGCGCTCATAAAAAGAATCCCTCCTGTTATGCCGTAATTTCCATATGCTTCCCCAATAATACTAATTCCCATGGAAGTACCATCCGATAAATCCAGACCTGTAAATCTTCTAAAATTTTCACGCCCCCCAGCTTGTGCTTTATTTGGATTCAAAAATCGAGGTAATATTGATGCAAAAACCGCATCTTCAATAGATTTACCCCCTATATAAGGTTGGTTAGCTGGTATGTGATTAATAACTGCACTAATAATCCAACCCTGATTTAATCTTACATTTGTTCCTGTTTCTCCTTCTTCGGCCTCACTAGTAGCACTACCACTAACTAGAGACTCAATCATTAGATTATAAAATAATTCAACTTGGTTACCCGAGTACCCTTCATTTAGAGAAGCTCTATATGCAAATTTCACGGACTGCAAGGTTGCCAAAGACAAAGCTCCTATAAGAAATGTTGTTAAAATAAAAAGTATTGAAGGTTTATTTTTAACAGCCCAAAACATATAAAAGAATACTAACCATAAAATTAAATCGTGAAACATTCCTCGAGCAAGAGCAGAAAGAAAAAGGTAGGCTAATGTCCCATAAAAAACTTTTCGTAACAAAGGGTCTTTCGAAAAATATAAAATAATTGCACCTGCAAATTTAAAATTAGATAATATAAAAGCAAAGAACCCTAAAGTTCCAGGTAAAAATCCACCTATTAAATCAAACAATACACCAATACCCAGAATTAATAATCCATATTTAGAAAAATACTGTAATTTATATATGGGTATGGCATAATTCTGTGTGTTTTTTATTCCTAAGAGAATAAAAATCATAAACGAAATATATGCAGGTACAATAAAACTCATATAAGTTTCTTGATCTACATACATATAATATCTATAATGGTTTGAAGGGTTTGCATATTCTATTATGGGACCAATGATCCATTGTAATCCCGCAATCAAAGTCATTAACTCCAATATAGGCACACTTTTCCCCAAACGTTTCACGAATAGAATAGCTAAATATATAACCGATACGCAACCTATTAAAGTCCAACCTTCCATGTAGTTAATATAATTCCATATTAAAATTCGCCCTCTAAAGATTCAACGATTTTAGTAAAATTCCATTGCGCTATATTACGTTGAGCTTGTTCTCCCATAATCTTTAACTCTGAAATTAAAATTTCATTAAATATATTTATTAACTCATTTTCGTTATCATAATTGAACACATAACCATTTTCCTTTGACTGTATGACATCAGACGCACATCCAACTTTATTACTAACTATTACTGGTCTAGAAGATGCCATAGCTTCATTTACCGCTAACCCCCAAGTTTCTCCTGGTCCTTTGGATGGTAAACAAAACACATTACCTAAGCGATACAGTATAGGCATTTTACTTTGATTTTGAAAAGGTATGATTTTTATATTTGGATCTTGTTCCGACAAGGTTACTAATTCCTCTTCAAGCGGACCATGACCAACTAATAACAACTTTAAAGGCGTTTTCCTACTTAGATTAGCTTTTTGAACAGCATTTAACAAAAAGTCAGGTTGCTTTTTAGATTCGAATTTACCTGCAAATAACACTACTAAATCATCTGGAGTATATCCTAATTCGTTTCGCCAACTTAATGCTAAAGCTTCATAATTATTAGTTTCAGAGTCATTAAATCTAGCATTATCAATAGCATGAGGCGCCAATACCAATTGACTGTCTTTTAATCCTACGGATTTAAAATAAGCTTTATTCTGAGAGCCTACGTAAAAAGCTTTATCTATATACCTATATATATAGGTTAAATAATACTTTCGTAAGACTTGCTTTAGTCCCGGGCTATCATCTAACAATGTCGAATCTCCTCTAAACCAAACGGGAATTTTCCCTTTAAAATATTTCATAGCACTTAAATGACTTTTTAAATACCATCCAAAGATTAGAATAGCATCTGGCTGCCAAGTACTAATTTTATCATTTAATTGAGGGCAATCAATTCCGTTTTTATGGTGTGTTCCAGGATCTTCGGAAACGTTATTTATAAACTCATAAGTATATCCTTCTAATAATGGAATATCCCATTTAATAGTTTTACCAAATGTTTTGTCTTTAACTTCTTCTGATGCTTGCGACCAAGTGTAAAACACTTTCACCTCAATTTTATTACGTTCCGAAAGTAATTTAAACCATGGTGCGTAATATTGTATGGGATGCGTTGTAACTATTGCTAATTTTTTCAATTAAAATTATTTGATTTTTTTAATATTATTTACCAGTAAGTCAGGCCATTTATTATTTTGAGGATAAATCCCTTCAAATTTAATATTATTAATTTCTTTTGGCCTGCATTCTTTCACCCAGGTTTCCGGATGATGTATAACAACTGCGTTCGATATAAAAGCTGCCCAATAACTATAACTACTGCCTTTTGTTGTTACTAATATTTGGCTTTTAGATAACATTACTAAATCCACCAAATCATTAACCGTATTAAACAATGATACATTGGGTAATTCTAAAACACTTGATAATTCACTTTCATGTCCATCTGAAAAAATTGTGACATCTAATGAATTTCCATTTACTTTTCGTAAATCTTTAATTACATTTATATAATAAGATAAATCTAAGACGGCTCCGTTTGTTATAAAGTCACCTCTTCTAATATGGACTCCTATAATAGGATTTTTTATCTTTTCGATAGTTTGCGAATGATTGGTTTCAATCATTTCAAAAAAAGAGTTCAATATATCATCTCTATAATTTTGTAATAGAGGTATATCGGCAACCAAAGGAGTTGATTCAAACTTATAGTATTGCTCTCCAGATTTTTTATTTTCTTCAAAGGACCGTATTACTGGAGCTTTATAAAATTGGATTTGTTTCCAAATTGAAATTTTAGGTGTCTTAAAGAAATTCTTGTACCATCGTTTAGATTTCTCTCTTCTTAAGACACTTCCTATTGGTATGTGCACCCAGCTTTTTACAAGTAAGTCTGCATCATTTTCTTTGCACCATACAAAAGCCTTTGCCCATGTTATAATTTTATTACAAAGTCCATACCTTGGAAATTCTAAATATAAAGTTACTTTATTATTATCCATTATACTTTTCTTTCAGTTTTAAAAATTACTTTATCCATAACCTCAGCCAGTACTTTTGCAGACTGCTTTGAAGAATACTGATCCAATGATTGTAATTCAGGAGACCAATCCTCTTCTTTCTGAAAAGATACCAAAGCATTTACCATAGCTCTAACAATATTTGGTTTTGTATCGCCTTCAGCGTATGGTACTAAATATGCATCTGCCTTTACGTCTTTTATAACTTGAACTGCCGAACTTTCTGCGTGTAAAACAGTAAATAATGGACGTTCACTTAATAAACATTGAAATGTTTTTGAAGCTGTATAATGTTTCTCGGTACTACCAAATAACATAACACGATCTGCTTGCGACAAATAATTTAAAATGTGCAAAAATGGTTGGCGTTCTCTTTGCTCTATCACAATATTTTCTAAACCATAATCCGATGCATAAGCTGTAATTCGTTTAGCGGGATATTGTCCCGTACCAATAAAGAACAGCTTAATATTATTATCCCAATTTCCACTATCCTTTAAATCGTTTATTGCTTTAAAAAAGCAATCCATAAATACATGTGAATTAGGCAAGAATGCCCCAGCATAAATCCAAGGCTTACAATTTTCTATTCCATCCCAAGGCATTTTTAATCCTTCTAGTTTTAATTTATGATCATTAGGATCGAAACCATATGGCATCCCCACATGTTCAGGTGGTGTTTTAAAATTACGTTCTATAACTGGCCAGTAGTAAGGTGTAGATACTCCAGTAATAAATGATGCTTTTTTCACCGCATAAGGTTCTAAATTACTAGCAACTAGTTGGCTTAACTTCGCTCTTGTATCATTCTGATTTGTAATATCTCTTACCCAAGGATCGATATAATCAATTCCATAAGGAATACCTGTTTTTTCATGTAATACACGACCTAATATAGCTGTGTAAAATGAAGGAATAGGAATCCAGATACAATCTATATTCCTTTCCTTACAAATTTGTAATGCTTTTTCTTTAAGAAAAGGAAATGCTCTTAATCCAATATCTCCTATAATACGAGGTTTAGAAACCTTATATGCTTTGGTATAAATAACTTCAATATCTTTTGAAGCTGTTTTCGAAATATGAGGATCTAAAGGCTCTTCATAAAATTCAGAATCTACCGTTAATAACAATGGATGCCAGCCAAACGATTTTAAATAATTTCCAATTAATCTAGGACGTTGCACTCCTGCTAAATTCGCAGGAACCCAATGTGGATATATGATAAGTACTGTTTTCAATTTGCTTTATTTTTAAAATATTCTTTTCCAAAGATTACTCAGTTTTCTTTCCTCAGTATTCCAACTTAACTGCTTACCCGTTTCGAACCTCAATACTTTATTCCTCTTAATTTCAACTTTCTGTTGTATTAACTGTAATATAGTGTTTTCAATATCTTCAACAGTTTGATCGCTCAAAACACCTAATATAGGGTATTTAGAAATAAACTGAGCTTGAGCTTTTGTATTTGTAGCCAAAATATATAAACCTGCTTGTGCATAAGTAACTATTTTATTTGTTAAACAAATTTGCCTATTTAGATCTCTTGAATTAAACTCTAAGGCCAAACCTACGTCAAATTTACTCAATAACTTATGAAGTTCTTTTTGTGCTAGAGGTGCCTTAACATGAATAAAAATTGGTTTCTTAATAAAATTTTTCTTCACAGACTTAATAATTTCCTCATTAAATTTTTCATCCAACTCTCCTATAAGTGTGACATCTATTATTACGTCATCTTTCCGAAATGAAATTTTAGACAATGCTTCGAAAAGCTGTTCTAAACCTCTACCGAAACTTATCTTTTGACTAAACCACACCAGTTTTAACGGTGAATCCAAATCATTATCAGAATTACAAGATTCACTTGGAAATTTGAACTCTTCTTCTATAAAGCCATTTAATATAGTTTCTGTGTTTTTATGACTACCAATTAAATCTAACGTATACTCACCTATTAGAGGGCTTGCAAATGTTAATGCTTTTGCTTTCGGCAAAAGTATTTTCATGAGATATTCCCTTCTCTGTTTTTCATTAACAGCATCAAAATCAACGGTTTCCCCAGGATGATAATCTTCAACATCAAAGATAAATGGTATGTTCCACAATAGAGCTAATTTATATGCAGGGTAAAGAGCTCCAAGGTTATGTGCACAAATTACATCTGGTGCAATGACTAATTCCTTGCCCTTAAAAAGTAACTGAAAAGACCTTCTGGTATTCCCAAAAGCATTAAAAGCAATATTTTTTGATTGTAATTTATAACCTTTTTTAGCTATTTTTTCGGCGAAACCATATATGAACCATTTAACTTTATTAGATGCAATGGCCTCAATTGGTACTATATTTAAATTAGATTTGGCTTCTTTATTAACTGCTTCTAATTGCGTTATTATAGTATCTGATTTGGCATCACTCCAATTATTAAGTGTAAACATAATAATAGTTACACGATGTTTAATCTGCAAAGCCAACTGTACCTCTTTTACAAGGCGCGGATTTGTAGCTAAATTATTGGTAGTTAAGAATAGTAAATGTTTCAAATTATTTTAATTATCTATTACAAATATTCGACCATAAAATGCAATGAATTTAACTATTTCCATTCTACAGTACTTTTCCTAAGCGTCATTATACTCCTGCCTAGAGAAGAATTATAATTATTTATCTATTGTTCATGATGAATTCTTGCCAAATCTTCAAAACTCCGATACTGACATTTAATGAGTTCTTTTTTCACAAGCTTATTTTTTTAATATTTGATTCCACATGTTCTCTAACTTCTTAGATTCTTGCTCCCAACTAAATTTTCTTCCTAACTGAAAACGCTCTACCGCTAAGCTTCTAATTTCCATCTCATTATTAATTAATTTCTTTAAACTTTTCTGTACTCCAAAAGTCGTTTGATTACAAATAATTCCCAAATTTTTATCCTTTTCAATAAATTGAACTTGTGCCTTAGTATCTGTAGCAAGAATATACAATCCTGCTTGTGCGTAAGTAATTATTTTATTTGTTAAGCACAATTCCCGGTTAAAATCTGCTTCGTTAAATTCTAATGCCAAACCTACATCAAATGTACTCAATAAATTATGTAATTGTGGCTGCGGTAGCGCTGGAAAACACTCTATTTCAACATTATTTTCTTTAAATATATTTAGATTAGGTTTTATTTTTTCATCGAAAAACACATCATCCATTTCTCCAATTAGAACTAATTCAATACTGCTTGCACCTAGAGATTTAAGCCCCAATAAAGCCTCAATTAAATTTTCTAAACCACGTCCAAAACCTACTTTTTGGCTAAACCAAACTAATTTTAGACTATCGTTTTCTCCCTTTTCTTTAGGGGCAATAAATTCTTTTTCTTTGAAACCATTTAGGACAAGTTCATGGCAATGATGTCCTCCTATTAATTTCAAGGTATATTCACCAATTAATGGACTAGCATAAGTAATGGCATTAGCTTTTGGTAAAATAAATTTCATTAAGTCTTCTCGACGTTGTTTCTCATTTATAGCGTCGGAAGAGATTGACTCCCCTGGGTGATAATCTTCTACATCAAATAAAAAGGGGGCTTTTATAATTTGGCTTAACATATAGCCAGGAAACATACTTCCACCACTGTGCCCCATAATTAGATCAATATGTGAATACTCTTGTTTTTTTAAAAACTGATGAAGTATTATAGCCGATTTATTACTTGCGAATCCATTTATCCAAACACTATCTTTTTTGAATTTATAAAGAATAGTAGCTAACTTTTGGTAAAATGTTGCTTTAATCCAGGGCACTAAAGGTGATCTACCTAAATCTAGATAATTTACCTTGACATTTAAATCGTTTATTATATCTACATCTTTATCTTTCCATAACTTACTTCTATTAACCATTACAACTTCACAGTTAACTCCGGCCGGAAGCGTCTGAATTGCTTTTACAGCTCTAGGTGTAGTAGATAAATTACCTGAAAGAATAAATAATACATTTTTCATATTATGCCTTTAGCATTTTTTGGAAAAGTTGTAAATATTCGTTGGCAATAAATTCTAAAGAAAAACGATTGACACAATCCTCTCTTACAACGTTTCTATCTATCTCATCTATTTTTAGAACGGCTTGTATCATTTCATCTACATTGTTGACCACAAAACCAGTAACACCATCTTTTACAACTTCTGGTACAGACCCTCTTTTAAATCCAATTATTGGCACCCCACAAGCCATAGCTTCTGCCATGACAATCCCAAATGGTTCTTCCCATTTAATTGGAAACAAAAATGCTTTTGCTTTCTGTAATAACTCTTTCTTTTGTGAGTCATTAACAGGACCTACATATTCAATTAGCTCATTATTAAGAAAAGGTCTAATTTGCGATTCAAAGTAAGCATCATGGCCTGGCTGAATATTACCTGCAATAATTAGCTTTTGATTACAAGCTAGGGCAACATCTATTGCTTCTTTAGTTCCCTTAATATCTTCAATTCTTCCTAAGAACATTAAATATTCCTTTTTTACAGTAGAGTTAGGAATAAAATAATCAACTAAAGTAAAATTATGTATAGGTGTAAAATTATTTGTATTAGGCAGATCTTTTAACATATGGGCTCCACAACATGTAAAATATAATTTATTTCCCGCAAGTTTAGACGAAATTCCTGTCGTTTTCACACTAATTGCCCTTCCATAAGTCATAACCATTGGAATATTCTTAAAAATCATAATAGGAAACATATAAAGTAACCTACCAAAACTATGAATAACATCTGGTTTTTCTTTACTTACAACTTGATACAATTTTCTTGAATTCCTAAAGGTATTTAAACTTCCTCTCGAATCTTTGGCAGGCCATGCATAAATTTTGGCATACGCCGATTTACTATCTTCATGCGCTACTAAAATGACATCATGGCCTATTGAGGTATATGCATTGACGAGTCCATCTACTAACCGCTCCACTCCTCCATAAAGTAATGGTGGTACCGGAATTTCAGGATCTACAGGTATAAGAATTTTCATATATCTATATTCATTTAAGTATTGCTTACTACAATCACTAGTTAATAACTTATTTCAAAAAAAATCAAACATATTTTATGTTTAAAATTAGAACAACAAATAAAATCGACAAAATCTAAAACTATAGCTTCTCTGAGATGCCTTATGTTAATTTCTAAAACAATTCCAATATGGAATTCTCAACAATAACAGCCACTTCGTTCATATCTTTAGGCTTGCCTACATTATTCTTTAAATTATTAAGTATTTCCTCTTTACTAATAATTTTTTCAATTTGCTTTAGTAAATCTTTAGAGTTACCATTTTCGAATAATAAGCCATTAACATTATGATTTATCATTCCTTTTATAGCCACATAATCTGAACCGATTACTGGAATTTGTCTTGTGGCCGCCTCTAAGATTACTAATGGTGCAACCTCATTAGAAATGGAGGGTAAAATTAAAACATCAACTTTATCTAGATAATCAGAAACTTCTTTCTGAGATAAAGCCTCATTCCAAATCACGTTTTCAGTGTTATTAGCCCATTTTTTATGTTTGTTGAAAAAATCAGATTCACCTCCTGAAGGATTGGTAATTATATGAAGCGTAGATTTAGGGCTAACTTGTTCCCAAATTGAAGCCAACAAATGGAAGCCTTTTGACGGATGCATCCTACCTATAAATGCAAAATGAAGAAATTCTTGTCTATTTTCAAGGATTTTAGTTTTATTCCTTTCTCTAAAAAAAAGAGGACTTATTCCTTGAGGAATTAATTTTGCTTTATTAACACCATTAGCTTTAAAAGCCTCTTGTATCCATGGAGCTATTGAGAATACGATATCGGCATAACTATCAATACGCTTCATTTCGGCTTTACGATGTTTAGCTTGATTAAAAGAAGCGGGTAATCTGTTTTTCAAAAAAGGAGTGTGTGACATATGTGCGATTACCTCCCCTAAACCTTTAGCAACACCCCCCTTATATCCTTTATTTTGCAGTACACAATTCAAACAACGAGATTCTATAATTTCACCATCGCAATTTTCTCTATTAAACAGTCTCATATCTCCTTTAATACAAAACTGGCCTCCTAAATGTGGTGTAAATACCGTCTTAATACCTAAATCATGAACTGCTTTTAAGTGATAGCTGTTTATTGCTCTTCCAAAGGAATGAAAGTGAATAACATCAGGACAAAACTCTTTTACACGTACTAAAAATGACTCCATCCCTCGAGGAGCTATTAAACCATTTAACTCTCTTGCGTCTGGTTTTTCAGGTATATTAAATGTATATATATCTATTTCTTCAAATTTATAATCAGATTGCTGTTCTTTGGTCGTAATTAAAACACCAACATCCCATCCATTATTCTTAAAATAACGACATAAATTTAAAACATAAACTTCTGTTCCAGCCCTATGAGAAGGGAAAAATGATTCTAGTGTAAAAAGAATTTTCATTTTAAGATTTCTGTTAATTAGGAAAAGTATTAATTAAATTATCCTGTATCTCCTTTAAAGACGTCTTTATCGACGACTTATCCTTATTATTATTAAAAAAAGTAATCACATTGTCTTGACTTTTTAAAACCTCATTAAAATTGTTAAAGCCATCATAAAACGGAATTCCTACTGAACTGAAATAATCATGAAATTTAAATTTTCCTGTACCAATGTTATTGTTTTTAATCCATATTGCAGGCACATTATAAGCGTGGGCAATTATAACACCATGTAATGATGTTGATAATATATATTCGCAACTATTAATTAAATCGATAACCTCCTCTACATTTTCGTTTATCATATCAATTATTTCATAAGACTCTCCATACGTCTCAACAAAATAATCATACTCAGAATAATGAGGAACAATACCTATTTTATTTTGAGAAGTTTTTTTTGCAGGGCTCGAATATATTAATGGCATTAGTAATGCGGGATCGCCTATAGCAATATCTGATTTAGAATTATATCCTATCTCCGATAATCTCTTTTTTGTTAGCTCTCCTCTAACTGCTAAAATTTTCACAGGTTCTCCTGTTAAAAACTTACTATCAAATTCTCTAAATCCGCTTCCCCAAACTATTGTTTGTCCGTTGGCATAATCAAGTATTGAACCAATTCCAAATAACACCGGTTGCCAAGGATAGGCTATAACCTGTCTAGAAGGAAGTCTAACTTTTTTAGTTCGTCTTAAATTTGAAAAAAGAACTCTATAGTAATAGAATAAACTGTAATAATGATTATACTTGAGTTCCGTGCTAAAATTTTTTTTTGCGATGTAAGGATTTAAGATATCTCCAAAATTAGAAATATCGCAATACCAAAATGCTCTCATACTTCTTTTCATTTATTCTTTATTAAATTCATTACCTCCAATCTGGAATTGTTTTTTTATACTTTTGAGATAATTGAATATAGCTTGAAGCAAAAACACTATTAATTTTTGCTAATGATATAGCCAATTTTATTCCTTTAGAATTTATATTCTGTAAATTTTCAAAACAAAAATTCACTAATTCTTTTACTTTTTCTAAATGCTCTATTTTAAGAATTGGACTCCTATATAAATAGACAAATAAATTATTTGCTATAAAATTTACTAAATCATGTTTATGAGAATGTAATAATTCATGTTTATTAAAAACAGTCAACACCTCATAACTTGCTAAAAAATTATCTTTAAATCTATTATTCACGTGAGAAGTCATTACACTACCTACTCTTTGCACCATGTAATTATACGTTACTTCATTCGAGCAAACAATTTTGTCTATATTTAAAGCCAGCTGAATAGAGACTAATAAATCCTCTGTCGATTTGAAGTTATAGAATACAATGTCTTTAAAAATTTTACGGTTATATAGTTTCGCATATAACTGATGCCCTCCTGTAGTTAATAGCGAATACGCATAATCTTTTCCTTTTATATTTAAATTAGGATATAGATCTGATGATTTAATATGCGCTTTTGTTTTTGAATGAATAATATTAAAGCGTGACACGATTATATCTTCCTTATGTATCTGTGCCAAATGGACTAACTTTTCAACTCCATTTGTCACAAGAGTATCATCTCCATCTACAAAAACCACATAATCTCCTGTGCTTTTACTAATTCCATTTTCTCTAGCAACATTTACTCCTTTATTCTTTTGAAAAAATGCTTTTATTCGTTCATCTTTTTTTGAATAAACGTTGATAATGTGCTTAGAATCATCTAGACTTCCATCATCAATTACTATTATTTCTATATCTGTGTAAGTTTGATTTATACAAGAGTCCAAACATTCGGATAATTCTTTTTCTAAATTATATACAGGTATTATTATGGAAATTTTCATTTATAAATAACTAATTAACTTTAAATATTTCATTCTTAATAATACTTTAAAAACTCAAACAACATAGTTTAATATTATAATTATTTGTTTTTCTATTTAAGAATTTAATGCAATCAAGAAGCCCTAATTTATTTCATATTGCATCCTTAATTGAATTTAATCCTTTAGTTAAATTCACCCCGTTTAATTGACAAAAAAAATAGAGAAAAACTCTTTATTTAGATTCGTAATTTGATGCATATGGATTCCTACTAAAATCCACCATTAATGGATCAACACCTGATCCCGTTATATAAAAAAAATTTCGCTTTATAAACGCTTTTTGAAAATCTGATAATTTTAATTTCAACAATTTCTTAATTTTAAATAAAGAAACTAATCGTCCATAAACTAACTCATGCTTAATAAGATATTTACACATACCTATTCGTAGAATTTCTATAGCTTTAAGCCTTTCCGACTCATCCAAGGGGCAGTCATCATTTTCTAAAATATCAAGACTACTGTTATATGTATTCAATACACCTTCTAAAGCATGTAACTTTGAAGAAGCCTGACCAGGAGTTCTTCGCCACCAGGAAACTTGTTGATTAACCAGCAAGACATTATTTTTTAAAGTCAACATTCTTTTAGAGTACGTATCTCCAGAGATTACATCTGTAGGAAAACCATTTAACGCTTTTAACACTTTTGTTCTAATTAAAGTATCCGGAAATCCATTAATTAATACAGGACTTCCTAAAAATTCATATCTAAAAGCTTCCTTAGGTGTTAGCTCATATGGATATACCATATTATCCCAATGAGGACGAGCACATGCCATAGCCGAATTAGGAAACGCATCCAGCATTTTTACCATATACTCTAAGCCATGCGGGTAAAAGATATCGTCTCCATCAATCCAAATTATATACTCTCCTTTAGCCTCAAAAAGTGTTTTATTACGATTTGGATATTCCCTTAAATTAGTTTCATTTCTCCAAGCTCGTATCCTCGGGTCTTTATATTCCTCAACAATTTCCCATGTACCATCGGTTGAACAATCATCTGAAATTAAATATTCAAAATCTGTAAAACTCTGTGCCAATACACTTTCTATCGATTTTCTTACATACTTAGAGGAATTATATGTGATAGTCGCTATAGTTACTTTAGGATTCATTCTTAAAAATTTTAATAAATTGCATTTTACAGGTAGTAGAATTAAACTCTAAACGTGCCCCCTCCGCATTAGATGACATTAATTGGTAGTTTTCCATGGAAATTATGCACATTTCTTTTATCTTATTTTCCAAATCATCCAGTGATCCTTCTTCGTATATAAGCCCATTTATATGATCTTTAAGAATTTCCTTGGTTCCTCCGGAGTTTGCTCCAATAACTGGTAACCCGTATTTCAGTGCTTCTACAGTTACTCGACCAAAGGCCTCTCTTTTAGAACACATAAGCATAGCCTTATAATCATTAAATAATTCATAAGGATTGTTTACTGGAGGTAAAACATGGATATAACTACTAGCATCAAGTAATTCTATTTTGTCTACTAACTTTTGATAATATTCGGGTGAAGTTACACTTCCAACGATATCTAATCTAATATCTTCTATTTCAGGCTTTAGTGCACTTATTGCCAATATCGCATTTAAATGACCTTTTGCTACACTAATTTGACCTAACATTAGAAAATTATTTTTAGTATAATCTCTTACTTTTACGGTCTGTTTCTTAGGGGTCTTTACTAAATTATATAGTAAATCTATTTTTCTCTCATCAGGAAGTATGTCTAACCATTTTGCTTTTACAGCCAAGCTATTTACAACTATTTTTTTTGAAAATCTTTCGTAAAATTGATACCCTAATCGTGTAGGCACACTTAATTTAAATTGATGGTCTTCTTCACCAAATTCGTGAACAAAAAGATAGTGCGGTTTATAAGTTAATATTGACGCAATCACTCCTACATTAGAACAAATAGTATTAGTACATATTGCATATATTCCCTTTGTTTTAAGCGCTATTTTAAGGCTCGCATAACAGTTTCTCAAAACTCTTCTAAACCAACCAGAAATAAAAAAGTTTTGATTTAAAGCTCTAGTCCAACTGTAGAAACCAATAATTTCGACATCAATACTCTTATCAATTAGAAGGTCTACAAAAGTTCCTTTTGAAGGACTTATAACCTTTAAATCATACCCCATTTCAAGCAATACTTCAAAGTACTCGTTAAGGGCCATATTAGCGCCACTTGAGTTACCTTCATGCAAAATCCAAAGTAAGGTTTTATTATTATTTCCCAAGTAAAATTTCTTTAATTGCTCCTAATGTAATTCTATTCATTTTTTCTGAAGGCCAATCTAGGCTCATCTTAATAATTGAGGATATTTTATCTAACTTAGATTTAGATTTATCAGATTTTATTTTATCTAGAATCACATACCACTCACGTCGTTCATTTCTACCTAATGCTATTTTTTTGAGCTTTTTAAATTTAGGTGTAACTCCTATTTTCTTCAATATTTCAGCTTCTTCAGCATGAAATTTTTCAATACTGCTCACCGTTTTAGATTCATCATGCAGTCTAAAGTAAACCAAAGGCTTATTTATGTACTTTACATTTGGAAAAAGATGTAAATATCTAATTATTAAATCCCAATCAAAAGCGTAATGGAAGTGCTCATTTACTCCATCGCAATCAATAAAATGAGATCGTCTTGTCCATAAACCTGGTTGGATAAATACTACTCCTTTATCCCATCTTATTAACTTCTCTGCTTCTAGATTAGCTAGTTGTTCAGGGGCTTGAAATACATCATCTTCAAAATAAACGGTTTGACCGGCAACGGCATCAATATTTTTATCATTAAAAGCTTCTGCTATAGTAAATAAAGCACCTGACTCTAAATAATCATCGGAATTTAACCAATTAAAAATTTCACCTGTACTTAGTTTTAATCCTTTATTTATGGCATTCGCTTGTCCTTTATCAGGCTTGCTTTCCCAGTGTGTAAGGTGTTTTTCATATTTTTTTATAATTTCGACAGTATTGTCTGTACTACCACCATCCATAATTATAAATTCTAAGTTCGGGTAATTCTGATCTAATACAGACTTAATTGTTTCTTCTATGTATTGCCCTTGATTATAGGTTGGCGTTACTATGGATATTTTTGGATACGTCTTCAAATTTTTATTTTAATTAAGAAAAGGATTATTATTTCTAATATGAATATTAAAAACTAGATGAACTTATAATTTCGGTTTAGCCATTTTTAAGGCTTCTGTAAATTCAATTTTAGGAAAAACTTGTAATTTTCCATTAAGTGTAGCATCATAAATAATTCGATTATCTAATTCGTAATGGTATTTGGCTAAAGCATAAGACACCTCATTGCCTTGAATGTCGGGAGCTTTCCATTCCTTATTTTTGAAATAATCTGGATGAAAGTGATTTTCATCAACTCCTTCTAGTACACTTTTAGAATGAGCCTTACCATGTTGTTTCCAATTATGATCTACTCCAATAAGAAAAATCCTCTTAAACCCCATAAAATATGCAATTTGCATAGCTGTATAAGTAACCGTATTTCCCGTATGAATACGTTTAGTAATATCCTTATGGAAAGTCCATGGTCCTTCTAAATATAATTGTTCAATGTAGTCCTTATTATTTAAAACTCCATAAGGTATAAAAGAAGGACAACCAAATACGTTATTTTCTAAATCTTGTTTTATGTTATCTAACACAATATCATCAACCGCTACATGATAAGAAAATTTAATATCAAATAAATCAAATAATAAATTGGACCTATTAAGTGAAAATGTGTGATAATTATTTAACACATTTAAATCCATATTTTTTAAAGAGGGGCCTCCTCCAATTATAAAGCAATCTTCACCTTTATGAATATTTCTATACTTTTCTAACTTGGGTACACATTCAGATCGCCATTTATAATACTTATAATCATAGTTAAACCTACGTAAGGTTAGCGATAAATCCTTTAATATTTCAGTTAACACCATATTCTAGTTAAAAATTTTATTCTTAATATCTCTAATACTGTAATCGAAGAATTTCTTCTTAGTAACCTTATGAGGCTTAAAAATAACAGGTATATTATTATTTGAATAGTAATTGTTTAATTTAGGTTTCAAAATATTCTCTATGTAATCATACGAATCCCATGAAGTGTTTCCAAACACAATATTATTATCAGTTTTCCGGTAACCACCTAATGCTCGAAAAGAAACTCCAACATCACCATAACATATAACAGTTCTAGTTAAAAATGCTTCTCCATTTCTACTGAATTCTACTGGGATGGGTAAAACTTTCTTTAGAATTTCGTGATTAAAACTTAAACCCGTGGTAGCCACAAAAAGTGGAATTTGCTCTGTTTCCTTTATATATTCAACTATATTTCCCGATAAAAGATATGGTCTATACAACTCTTCGGTTTCGTTACTAAAATGATAAATTTTTAAGGGATGTTGATGCATGACAATGTTAGGGTTTCTTAAAAAAGAATAATTAACTTCATCTAATTTTTCTTTAAACCAAAAATCGTCACTATCAATCAAGCAAACAATTTCACCTTTCGCTTTTTCTAGAAGTTTATTATAGTTTGCCGCCATTCCTAAATTTTCTTCATTTATAAAGTATGAAATTTTATCAGGATATTTATCGCCATATTCTTTTATAATATTGACAGAATTATCTGTAGAGCAGTCATCGATAATTAAAAATTCAAAATCTTGAAATGTCTGATTTAATACGCTCTCAATTGATTCTTTAACGTAGTCTGACTTATTATAATTTGTACAAAGAATTGAAAATCTCATCTAAAAGTAAAAGTATTAAAGGAATTAATATAATTTGGGCTTACTATTTTTAATTCTATATTGTTATACCCATAAAATTTAATAGCATTATGCTCGGCTGCTTCAAAATCATTTATGGAATCTCCTATTAAGCAAGTTTCGTCTTTAGAATAGTCATAAGTGTTAATAACACTTTCTACCAATGTCTTTTTCGGTATAGGAGAGCCATGAATTGATTTAAAATATTTTGTTAAACTTAACTCTTCACATAAAAATCTTAACTCTGTTTGATCTGAACCTGAAACAATGTGAAAATTGTAATTATTATAATTGTTCTGAATAAAGGATACTGAATCTTGTATTAATCTATCCAAATTAATTAATTCAGCTTTCATTATCTGAGAAAACTCTAAACACAAATTATCAATTAAACTTTGATCTACATTTTCTTGCATTATTTCATTAAAAAAATAATCAAATTTAACATATCTTGAGAGACCTCCATTTAATCTATGAAAGGCAATTAGCTCTTCAACTTTATCTTCTCCATAAGATTGTAATACCTTTCTGAATCCGTAATCTCTTACACTCATTGAGTCTAAAATTACACCGTCAAAATCCCATAATATATTCTTCATTAGTTTTTATTATTTAGACTGTTATATATTATCTCACATAATTCAAAATCTTCAGGCCAGTCTACATCTAAAGAACTTAACCGATCGGTTATAAATAAATTTGGTTTTAAACCAATCCTATCATTATGTTTTAAATAATTACTAATAGAGTTAATAAAAATACCACTATTTATTTCGTATAGCTTTTTTAATGTCTGAGTTCTTGGCCATTTCTCTTTATTTCTATCATAGTTATAACTAGTTTTTTCCTCCCATAAAAAGTTTTGAATTTTATTAACAGTCATTAGACTATCAAATTCTTCATTTTTGAGTCCTTCAAAGTAAGTTTTTATAGATTCATCATATACATCTGCATTTAAAAAGGGAGAAGTAGTATGCGTCCAAAGAACATGTCCTTCTTTTATAATTGATGGCACATAATTAATTAATTGATCCGTGCTTGTAGATGAATCTGCTAAAAAATCTGGTCTATTATCTAAAATAATTGAATCTGAAATTGATTTAGCTATTTCAAATACTTTTTCATCATTAGATGATAGCACGATTTGATCTATTAATTGAGATTTTAATAATTGATCTATTTTAACCTTGAGCAATCCACCCTTTATCTCTGCGAAATCTTTAGTGTTTTTCTCCGGAACTCTTTCGCTTCCAGCTCTACACGGTAAAAAAACTGTCACCATTATATTAAACTATGTATTGAAGTTAAATTGATATTTTTATATTTTGAATCTGTTAAAAAATATGATTTAACTAAATTAGAAGCATTTAAATCGTCGAATATATTTTGATTTTCAGAAGTCAACATGTATTGATTCTGACTTATATTTTTATCGTATCCGTCAAAACCTACAAAAAATAATTCTTTAACATCAAGGTTTAAAGCTGTTTGAATAGCTACAGATAAGGGAGAGTCAAAAGATGATTTCGTAAAATTTATAGATTTTAGTTCTTGAGATTTATTTTCTAATTCTTGATTTACCACAGTACCCATTTTCCTTGGAAATGGTGGATAGATGCAAATATTCTTAATTTTTGTTAAATCATTTATCTTACTTTTTAGTTTCTCACTTTCAAAACCAACAAGACAATAATACTGTGTAATATTTTCCAGATTTAAAAAATCTGCAATATGCTTTACTCCCGCATGAATTACGCAAATATTATTTTTTTGCACGTATTCCTTTATGCTTTCTAAATTAAAATTAACCGATTTTCCCCCTCCAATAATTAGGGCTTTCGAAAATTTAACTTCACCTTCAAACTTAGGTAATTCAAGATTATCCTTAATTGCTAAATTAGCATTACTTAAAGCATTTATAATCGTAGACATAGAATATCTATTCATTCCAACCCAATCCATTACATTCTTCTGAGGTAAAGAAAATGCTCCAGAAAACATGTATGGTAAATTTGCACCCCAGCCATATTGGGCCTTTAAAACTTCAAATTTAGAAACAGTATTACTCAAACTATCAAAATTAACAGATAAATCACCAGTACTATTTAAATAAGTAAGCAGTAATTCAGTTCTTAAATTTCCAGCGCCTCTACCCATTCCTGTAATAGTACCGTCAATAAGTTCCACGTTTTCTTCAATTGCTGTTAAAGAATTAATTAGAGCTAACTCTAGATTATTATGACCATGAAATCCTAAAGCTACATTTGTCACATTTCTTATATTCTTAATAACTTCTTTAAGTATTTTGGGGGTTACACCACCATAAGAATCTACCATGTAAAAATAATCTACGTCTTCTTCAATATTTTTTATTGAATTAAAGAAATTAGGAATCTCATCCCATTTAGACATGTACATTACATTAAAAGCAACGTCATATCCTAAGGATTTAATTTTTTTTGCTAAAAGTATGGCCCTGTCTATAAATTCAGGATTTACGGCAATTCTTATTAATGATAAATATGGTTCACAAGGCTTTAATAACGATTCTATATCATCAACCTTTATATCTTTTTCATTTAAAATAATCGCCAATTTCTTCGAAGGCATTCTGTCCTTCAACGTTTTCATTAAATACTCGGGACAATAAAAATAAACTCCTAAATATCCTTTTAAAGGGATACTTCTATAGCCTATTTCAATATAGTCTACAGGTAGACTTTCCATAGATTTGCAATAAGCATCTACTAATTCCGAACTAAACTCCCAATTCGTGTAATATCCTCCATCTCTAAGAGTGCAATCTAAAATTTTCATATTTCAAAAGTTTTTTTTAAAAAAAAATTTAATTTTAATAAATTAAGAGCAATAATTTTTGAGTTTAATCAAAATTAGTCTAATATAGTTTTCAATAATTCTTGTCCAGGATGAGTCGAATACTTATCTCTAGCGTCCGCAAAGGCCACCTTTCCCATAGTTTCCCAATTATCAAAATTATTAAATGCAGTTTCTAACGTAATCTTCAATTCATTTACATTAGGGGTTTTAGATATATAACCATTAACTCCATCTTTAATCCATTCAGAATGTCCTGCAACATCTGTAATTAAACAACCTCTTCCGCATAACATAGCTTCTACAACAACCAATGGCATCCCTTCATAGTGAGAGGCCAACGCTAATAAATGGTTTTCTTCCCAGATTGCTCTTACATCATTTTTAAAACCTGCAAAATAAACGTGCTCTTCTAAACCTAGATATATACATAATTCTTTCAAGTAAATTTCATCTTCTCCTGTACCATAAACCGTCAATTGAAATTCAAAATTATCTTTTAATAGAGCTAAAGCTCTTAATAAAATATCGTGACCTTTTTGTGCACAATGTAATCTACCTACAATTGCCAATTTCATCTTTGATCCTTGAGGAAATGGTATAACTCCTATGTCTTTTAAGTTTACTGGGTTTAGCACCACTTTGCTATTATCCAATTCTCCTGCTAACAATATATTTGCCATATCTTTGTTTCGTTCGCTAACAAAAAGTACCTGCTTGGCATTAATATAAATCTGCTTAGCTAAGGTAAACCGATCAGACAAAATAGATCCATATTCCCTATTCTGGTGAGATAAAATCACATATGGAATTGAATTTTGTAGCAATAAATTATATAAGTCGGGGAAATGTAATATACTCGTAAATGCGCCTTCGTTAATAAACAGAATATCAGGTTTCCTATTTATTATTTTCTCAAAATCATTAATACGTTTATATTTTTCAGATTTATTTATTAATTTATTTAAACTTCGCTTTAATAGGCTTGGGTAAATCGTTCTGTTATTACGAGTTAATATTTCTATGTCATGACTATCTTTAAGGACTTGTAACTTTTCAGGTAATTCAGGCCATAATTTATAAGACACCAAGACTTCATGCTTGGCCTCTGCTGCCTCTACAGCCATATCGTACCATAACGCTTCACTACCACCCCATGGGTACCCCTCCATAATTGAAACTATTCCTATTTTCATACTAATTTAACCACTTTTTTATATTAAAATAAGGAGAAACATTATAACGTTCATTATATAAATCGCCTACGACATTTTGTTTTTGATAGGGCTTGAGCTGTACCGCCGATAAAATATTTTGGTAAAACTTAGCAGTAAACAATACCTTATTGTTATAAGGTAGTTTATCATATTCCTGCATTAATTTATAGGTCATGCCGTCTCTATCTGTACATGCTATATAAATATTATCCCAATTAATTCGTTTGCATCTTCTTTCCCACTTTGATCGCGCTTCGTCCTCAGAATTATAATGTAAGAAATGAATTTCTAAGTCATTATTTAACAATCCTATTGGATAGGCATATTTTTCAGCTCTAAAGTGATTAGCCTCTTTATATTTCGAAGTATTAATAAAAGATAAAGGACTATCTATATAATATTTTAAATTATTAACAAACAATAAGAAATCTTCTGCATAAAAGAAAAGGCCGATAGTTGGAGTTTGATAGGGAACATTTAAATCCTCATAAATAGATCCTCCCCAACAGTTAGCAGAAATTATTGTAAAGGGATTTGTTTTAAAATCACCTATATAATTATAATGTTCCTCTTTTAATTTCGCTACTTTTTTAGCGTTTTGTTGTTTTTTATAATGATTATATCTGAATCTAATAGATTTTAAAAGCCTCATATTATATTTTCATTTTAGTAATAAACCAATCCTATAATTTAAACGATCTTTGGTACCTCCATATTTAAACGAATCCAATAAAGCTTTTAATTTATCTAAGAAATTAGTACTGTTTTTTATTTTAAAGACATAAAAATCTATAACTAACTCCGTATAGCCATCTTTAGTTTTTTTAGGTATTTTGATACCCCGCTTTAATCTGCGTTGTAAAGCTTCATAAAACACAATAAAATAATCTTCTTTAGCTAACCGCTTATTAGGTCCTGTAGAAATTCCGTCTTTACCATCTGTTCTTAAATACCGGTATAAATACAACGGTTTCTCTAAGAATATAAGATCACCTTGCTCTTCTAATTTGAAATACAAATCTTGATCTACTGCACGTTTTAAATTTTTACGTATACCTTCCGTCTTTAAATATGCTTCACGTTTAAAAGTAGCAAAGTGATTTACTAATGGTGAACCAAATAAAGAGTCTAGATACGAGGCTCCTCGAGGTATAGCCCCAATCAGATCATTAATTTTAACAATCTCTAGGTCTTCATTACATAGGTAGCTCTGCGAGTAAATTAAACTAGCATTGGGCTTCTGACGATGTAATAACAACAAATCTTCAAGTGCTGTTTTAGTAAGCTTATCATCACCATCCAAAAATCCACAAACACTACCAGTAGCTAATTCAACGCATCGCGCTTTAGTAAAACCACAACCCATATTTTTAGTGTTGGTATAGCATTTTATCCTTTTATCCGTGTTTTGAGCACTGAAGGCGTTGAATCCACCATCAGTAGAACAATCATCAACAATAATAATCTCCCAATTATCATGTGTTTGTTCTTTTACACTTTGAACAGCATCTTTTAGGTAATCCCCATTGTTATAATTTGCTATTAGTATAGAAAATAACATTTTTTAAGCTTTTACTTTATTAAAAAAATTCTTTCGATTAAGACCTAATCAAGTATTATGTGAACACGGCTATATCCTCGTGTAGAAATGAAAATCTAAAATTAATTAATGAAATTCATCATCTTAAATAACATCTATTCCTTTTAAAATTGTAAAAGAGTGATGCTTAGAAAATAAATATTACAATTTTGATTTTCAAGAGTTAATCGTTTTTTGTATTTATGAATTATCAATTATATCTTGAATTATCCTTATATGCTTTTCTATATTAAAATGTGATTGAATTCTTTCTCTCGCTTTAGCCCCCATTTGTTTAGCCAACTGTGGATCGTCTAATAATTTAATCATGTATTCGGCCATAGAATGATAATCATGCTCATTTACTAAAAATCCTGTTTCTCTATGTATTACCACATCAGGAATTCCAGCATGAATAGTAGATATTACTGGTAAACTAGCAGCTCCAGATTCCAAAACAGCTAAAGGTGTTCCTTCCATATCGCCATTTTTAGCTGTAATTGAATGTTGAACAAAAGCTATAGAATTTTCAAATAAATCAGATAAATCTTCTGGTGAAATTGCTCCAGGTAAATTTACAGAATCTTTTAACCCCAATGCATTAATTAAATTGTTACAAACATCAAACAGTTCCCCATTTCCTGCAATAGTCAGTTTTGCAGAAGGATGTTTTTTAAGAACTTCATTGAATGCTAAAATAGTATAATAAGGGGCTTTTTTATCTGTGAACCTCCCTACAGCCATAAAATGATTAGATGCACTATTCTGAATTCTTTCAAAAAATATTGGATTTGGGCCATAATGATTTAAAATTAATTTGTCTTCTGGACACCCTAATTTTAAAAGTTGATTATACATAACTTTTGAAACTGCAATTATTTTTGTTGCATTCAAAAACATGTAGTTATATTCTTGCTTATATTTATTTAGAACGTTATAAACTGAAGCATCGAAACCATGAAAATGAATAATTAATTTTATATTTAATTTGGAACAAATAGGAGCCAATTTAGCACCCGTAATTCCATATTCAGCTAAAACGACATCTATTTTTTTATGCTTTAAATAATATTCCAAAAAAACTACATCATCTAACTTGTTGCCTATTTTTCTTTCATAAATAAAACTAGGTAATAGTCTAAAGAACTTGTTTTTATAATTATGGGTGTAATAATATTTTAGTAAAGTCCCTTCCTTTTCAGATTCTTTTGGCACAAAATTATCATATAAATACTCCACCTTACCTTGTAACATCTTCCTATGCATCTGAATAAAAGTTTCAGAATATGCATTTTTATTTGGAGAAATTATAACAATTTTTTTATTTTGTAAGTTCATTAAATTGTTTATTGATTTCAATTACCGCCTTTTTATTTTTTTTAGTTAACAAATAATCTTCATTTTTAAAGTTATTCATTAAACCTTCTTTAAATATGGTAGAAAACTTTACTCTATTTAGATTAAATCCCCATTTAGTTAATTTTTGGAAAACAAGTTCATCTGCATCGATTAGTTTATTGTAATTAACAAATATTACATTCTCTTTACCTTTTAGGTGTTTCAATATCTGCATATTATATTCAACCCAAATAGCAACATAATGATTATAGTCTTTAATATATTCTTTCTTCTTCGGTCTATTATAAATATAGTTTAGCAAAAAATTTCTGCCCTTACGCATAACCGGTACTTTCTGCTGCCTTTTCATTAACGAATTAACAACACTAGTAACATCTCTATAAACAACTAAGAATTTTGGGTTATCAATAATGTCTAAATAATATTTTAAAAAAAGACAAGTTCTTGGCTCTTTCCAACCCCATTGTTCTCTTTTTAAATTTTTCTCACTAATAATACCTCGAATTTCATTTAGATGATCATCTTTTAAAATAATATTATCTATTTTATCTAAACTCTCATGCCCCGATGGATCTGAATTAATTTCATTTAAAACCTTTTTGTGAAAATTTAAAAAATCTAAATCTTCATAATATCCTTTAATATTATATTTACTAGCGGCATATAATTCTTCTCCTAAATTTAAACCACAAGCATTTATCCATTGGGATACTAAAGAGGTCCCAGATCTATGCATTCCAACAATTAGTAGTATATTATTCTTCATCTTAAAATTCCCACTTATGATTTATAACAACACCTTGTTTGACAATTGGTATACGACCAGTTCCAAAATAATCTCCAGATTCAACCTTAAATAAGTAACAACTTTCTAACTCATCAAAAAGCACCTTATTAATCTGATCCCTAGCTCTTAAACTTAAAGTATATTCCCCTGGAAGCAAAGGCATATTTTCAAAAACACAGTTAACTACTGCGTCATTGTTTATATTTTGAAATAAATCAGCGCTATGAAAGTTATTTAATGTTGACACAATATTTCCAAAACTATCAATTATTTGAATTCTTATTTCTAAATTATTTACAACTTGTGTTGATTCTAATTTTAAAGAAAAAATAGTATAGCCTCCTAAAATAGCATTAGTAATTTCTACCTTCTCCTTATTTAAAAGTTTAATTTCAGAAAACATTAATTTAGAATTCCCTCCTCGTTGCTTAATATCTTTTAAACTTGCATGATTATCTTTAACGTCTTTTCTTAAATAATAATTAATTGAATCATCTACATCTCCACTAAAAACAGTTGTTCCGTTTTGCATAACCAAACCTTTAGTACATAAAGCTTTTACAGATGCCATATTATGACTCACAAATAAGACGGTTCGCTTTCCTCCTTTAGAAACATCTTTCATTTTTTCGATAGCTTTTTTCTGAAATTCTGCATCACCAACGGCCAATACTTCATCTACTATAAGTATCTCAGGCTCTAAATGTGCTGCTACTGCAAATGCTAAACGTACGTACATCCCAGAAGAATAACGCTTTACCGGAGTATCTATATAACGTTCACAACCTGCAAAAGCGACAATTTCATCAAATTTAGCGCGTATCTCTGTCTTAGTCATACCCATGATTGCACCATTCAGAAACACATTTTCTCGACCTGTTAATTCTGGATGAAACCCTGTTCCTACTTCTAATAGTGATGCTATTCTACCTCTTGCTTTAATACTCCCAGTCGAAGGTAAAGTGACTCTACTAAGTAACTTTAGAAGAGTTGATTTTCCAGCTCCATTTTTACCTATAATCCCTAAAACCTCTCCTGGTTGCAAAGTAAAATTTACATCCTTTAAAGCCCACACATAGTCAGATTCACCTTTAGTTGTTCTATCGTTAGACTCTCCAATCTTCAGATATGGGTCTTCTTTCCCTCTTACCGAATGCCACCATCGATTAATATCGTGACCAAAAGAACCTGTTCCTACATTACCTAAACGATACTGTTTACTTAAATTTTCTACTTTTATTGCTGGTTTCATTAAATTATTATCTCTTAATTAATATTATTTAAACTGTATCCATAAAGCTTTTTTCGACCTTAGTAAATACAACTGTACCGACACTCACCAAAACGACCATAATTAAAGAACTATATAATAAATAATTCCAACTAAAGGTTCCTGTACCAGTAAATGCATACCTAAAAGCTTCAATAATAGGCGTCATAGGATTAGCTAAAATAAACTTTTGATATTCTGCCGGAACAAATGATAAAGGATAGATAACAACCGTTCCATACATCATTAACTGGACTGCAAATGTCAATAAAAATGTAAAATCTCTATATTTAGTTGTCAAGGAAGAGATAATCATCCCTGCTCCAAATGCCAACCCCGCCATAATAAAAATAAGTAAAGGCAAAGTTAAAATATAAACATTTGGTTCTAAATGAAATTCAGACTCTTTTGCAAAATAAAAATAGCACCATATTGCCATAAATAAGCAAAATTGCACAACCAGCTTTAACAGTTGAGATATAATTAGAGACATGGGCATGATTAATCTGGGAAAATATACTTTACCAAAGATTCCCGCATTACTTCGAAATGTATTAGAAGTTAATGTTAAACTTCCTGCGAAATACTGCCACATTAAATTTCCTGATAAATAAAATAACATAGGAGGCATACCGTCAACTGGAATTTTAGCTACGTTATTAAAAATAAGAAGTTGCATGATTGAGGTAATTATAGGTTGTAAGATAAACCAAATAGGTCCCAATACTGTTTGCTTGTAAACGGATACAAAATCGCGTCTTACAAATAGAATTAGCAAATCCCTATACCTCCAAAGTTCTTTCAAATTTAAATTGAATAGACTAGATTTAGGATATATTTCTAAAGTCCAATCACCGTCTTGTTTTATATTTTGCATGTTAATTAATTATAATACGATTTGTACCAATTAACAAAAGCTGTTACACCCTCGCTTACATTGGTTTTTGGTTGATAATTATATTGTTTTTTAATCTTTGTAACATCTGCATAAGTCTGCTTAACATCACCATCTTGCATAGGTAACATTTCTTTAATAGCATCTTTACCTATAGCGACCTCAATGGCTTCTATATAATCTAATAATTTAATAGGTTTACTATTCCCAATATTGTACAGTTTATATAAAGTACTTGAATCTGACGGTTGTAGTAAAGTTGATATGACCCCAGAAACTATATCATCTACATAAGTAAAATCACGAGACAATTCACCATTATTAAATACTTTTATAGGCTTGTCATTTATTATAGCATCGGTAAATAAAAACATAGCCATATCTGGCCTACCCCAAGGCCCATAGACTGTGAAAAAGCGCAACCCTATGGTCTCTATATCATATAAATGACTATAGGTATGTGCCATCAATTCATTTGCTTTTTTTGTTGCTGCATATAAACTAATTGGATGATCTACATTTGCAGTTTCTTTAAAAGGGACACTATCACTATTTCCATAAACACTAGAACTACTAGAATACACTAATTTACTAATATTAGCATGTCTGCAACATTCCAGAACATTTAAAAATCCTATGATATTACTATCTGCATAAGCATTAGGATTTACAATGGAGTATCGCACTCCAGCTTGAGCAGCCAGATTACAAACGACATCAATATTTTGGGTTTTAAAAAGCTTAGGCATAGCCACACGGTCTTCCAAATTCATTTTAATAAATTGCATTTGGAGACCGTGTGTAGAACTAGAACATATTTCCAATTCCTGTTCAGCATGCTCCTTCTGAATTCCTAATTGCCTTAAACGCTCAAACTTTAAATCCACATCGTAGTAATCACTGATATTATCAAGTCCAATTACGCGATGCCCCAAACTTAAAAGCTGTTTAGCAACATGAAATCCAATAAAGCCGGCAGCGCCAGTTACAAGAATTGTTTTTACCTCCATAATTATTGCCCTATAACATAAACTTGAAAACCGATTTTTTCTAATTCAGCTTTATCTAATACACTACGTCCATCAAAAACGAAAGCAGGCTTTTGCATATTATCATAAACTTTTTGCCAATCGTAAGCTTTAAACTCATCCCATTCTGTTAATACTGCAATAGCATGTGCGCCATTAAGCGCTTCATAAGGATCGTTTACTACCGTTAATCCTTTTTCGTTTGAAGCAGAATCTCTAGTTTGTAAGTAGTCTAAATCACCATACATTTGTTGAGCCGTTACTTTTGGATCATAAACTACAATATTAGCTTGTTCGTCTAATAAAATATCAGCAACATAAATAGCAGCAGATTCTCTTGTATCGTTGGTATCTTTCTTAAATGCCCAACCTAAAAATGCAATTTTTTTACCAGAAACCGTATTATATAATGTCTTAACAATATTCTTTGCAAAACGATGTTTTTGGTGATCATTCATTATAATAACTTGTTCCCAATAGTCGGCAACAGCATCTAAGCCATACGATTTTGAAATATAAACTAAGTTTAAAATATCTTTCTGGAAACAAGAACCTCCAAATCCAACAGAAGCTTTTAAGAATTTTGGTCCAATACGACTATCTTTCCCTATAGCTCTCCCCACTTCATTAACATCGGCTCCAGTAACTTCACATAATTCTGACAATGCATTTATAGAAGATACACGTTGTGCCAAGAATGCATTTGCAGTTAATTTAGATAATTCAGATGACCACAAATTAGTTGTTAAAATATTTTCTTTAGTTACCCAACTTCCGTACACGTTTACTAATGCATCAATAGCTTCTAAACCTTCAGGTGTTTGTTCTCCTCCAATAAGCACACGATCTGGGGCCATTAAATCCTCAACAGCTGTTCCTTCTGCCAAAAACTCAGGATTTGATAGAATTTGAAACTTCGCTCCGTTACCAGTATTGTCTAAAATACTTTTAATTGCTTGGGCCGTACGAACCGGTAAAGTAGATTTTTCTACAATAATTTTATCGCTTTTAGACACTCGTGCTATCTGACGTGCACATAATTCAATATATTTTAAGTCGGCAGCCATTCCCTTTCCTACACCATATGTTTTTGTTGGTGTATTTACAGAAATAAATACCATTTCGGCTTCATCGATAGCTTTATCTACTTCTGTAGAAAAAAACAAATTTCTTCCACGAGCTTCACCTACAACTTTATCTAAACCTGGCTCGTAAATTGGTAAATTATCTAAATTAGTATCATTCCATGCCGCTATACGCTCTACATTTAAATCTACAACAGTAACTTTAATTCCTGGATTTTTTTGTGCGATTACCGCCATTGTTGGGCCTCCAACATAACCCGCGCCTATACAGCAAATGTTCTTAATTTTCATTCTGATTTTATTTAGATAATTTAACTTGTTTTAATGAAGCTTGATGATCTAGAAACCAAGCGTATGTATTTTCAATTCCTTGTAATAATTCTGTTTTATAACTCCATCCTGCATGTTTCAACTTTGAAACATCCATTAGTTTTCTTGGTGTACCATCTGGTTTTTCTGAATCCCAAATAATATCACCTTCATGACCTACAACCTTCTGTATCGTTTCTGCTAATTCCTTTATTGTGACATCTGTTCCCGTACCTACATTATACAAATGTTCAGGCAAGGTATTATTCACAGCAAAAACTACAGCTTCAGCCATATCGTCAACATATAAAAATTCACGCATCGGTGTACCGCTACCCCACAAAGTAACTGGTCCATTCCCGTTTTCTTTAGCTTCATGAAACTTACGTAACATGGCAGGTAAAACGTGTGATGTTTTTAAATCGAAATTATCAAACGAACCGTATAGATTTGTAGGCATTAAACTTACATAATCTTTACCGTATTGTTTTCTAATAGCCTCACAAGCTTTAACACCAGTAATTTTAGCTATAGCATACCATTCGTTTGTAGGTTCTAATGAATCGGTAAGTAAATACTCCTCTTTTAAAGGTTGAGGCGCTAATTTAGGGTATATACAAGAGCTTCCTAAAAAGATAAACTTTTCTACTCCCTGTTTATGAGCCGCGTCTATAAGATTATTCTGAATCTGTAGATTTTCCATTAAAAACTGATATGGATACTCACTATTCGCTAGGATTCCTCCTACACGTGCCGCTGCATCAATAACGACATCTGGTTCTTCTGAAATTATAAACTGACTTACTGCATCTTGATTTCGTAGATCTAATTCGGAACTCGTTCGCCCAATAAGATTAGTATAACCATCTGCTTCTAAGGCACGCCAAACGGCAGAACCTACCATACCACGATGACCAGCTATATAAATTTTTGAATTTTTATTCATAATACTTTAGATAAATCTATTACAGATTATTCAAAATAGTTTAGAGTATCGTAACCTCCTTCTCTTAGGAATTGATCTTTTTGCATCAACTTTAAGTCACTTTTCATCATATCCTTAACAAGATCGTTTAAATCATATTCAGGAATCCAGCCTAATTTATTATTTGCTTTTGATGCATCACCTATTAATAGTTCAACCTCTGTTGGTCTAAAATATTTAGGATCTACAGCTAAAACTTCTTTTCCTATTTCTAATTGAAAATCTGCATTATCACAAGATGCTACATATGCTTTTTCGTCAACACCTTCCCCTTTAAACTCTAAGGTAATTCCTAATTCAGAGAAAGCCATTTTTACGAAATCTCTAACTGGAGTTGTTTTTCCTGTAGCGATAACCCAGTCTTCAGCTTCTTCAGCCTGAAGAATCATCCACATCATACGAACATAATCCTTTGCATGTCCCCAGTCACGTTGTGCATCTAAATTTCCTAAGAAAAATTTATCTTGAAGACCTAGAGCAATTCTTGAAACCGCTCTAGTAATTTTACGCGTTACAAACGTTTCCCCACGAATTGGAGATTCATGATTAAATAAAATACCATTACAAGCATACATATTATAAGCTTCACGATAATTTACTGTAATCCAGTAAGCATACATTTTTGCAACTGCATAAGGACTACGCGGATAAAATGGAGTTGTTTCCGATTGAGGAACTTCTTGTACTTTTCCGTACAACTCTGAAGTAGACGCCTGATAAATTCTTGTTTTCTTTTCTAAACCTAATAAACGAACAGCATCTAAAATACGTAATGTCCCTAATCCATCTGCATTTCCTGTATATTCAGGAATTTCGAAAGATACATGTACGTGACTCATTGCTGCCAAATTATAAATTTCGTCTGGCTGAATTTCTTTTATTAAGCGAATAAGATTTGTACTATCAGTCATATCCCCGTAATGCAAAAAGAAATTACGACCATCGATATGCGGATCTTGGTATAAATGATCGATACGATCTGTGTTAAAAAGTGAAGATCTACGTTTTAAACCGTGGACTTCGTATCCTTTTTTTAATAAAAACTCACTTAAATAAGCACCATCTTGGCCAGTTACACCTGTAATTAAAGCTACTTTTTGTTTCATAAGACTGATAATATTTACAAAATATGTTATGTTATTTTTTTTATTTATTCCGTATTACTCACGGCTTCGCCGTGGTGCACCCCATTACTGGTTGCTCCAATTTAATCTTTATTTTAATACTTCACTTTACTGAAGCTGTAGTTTAACTACAAAACCTAATTTTTTCAACACCACCCAACATTGATTACCCGACACATGTTTAACCTCTCCATATTCCTCACCGAATCCAAAATCAGACATTTCTACACGTGCTCCTGGTTTTAAAACGTCAACACTCTCCAACGTCATATCCTTACTCTGCTCTACCTCTTTCAACACCGCCACCTCATCTTCTCTAACCACTACAGGCTCTCCATTCCAAAACATATATCTCACAACTCCCGGTACACTAAACACCTTATTGCGTTTAGATTCCAAAAGTTTAACTAAGACCATGGACGGTAATAAAGGTACAAATACTTTCTTCTTTCTATCACTCCAAACTCGAATCTCAGTTTTCACAGGACAGTAAGCTTCTACTCCTAAACGATTTAAATTAGCCTCGACCTTTTTCTCATTTCTAGACTTCGTATAGACAACATACCACCTTGACTTCATCACTTCTCTATCGATTCATCATATATAACAAGCCCATTTTTTTGCTGATAGGAATCGGTAAAAGAAAAATTAACCTTCCTTTTTATTTCCGATTCTATTTTGCCTGCCATTTGATTAATATATATTGTATTCAAATTTTCTCCTTCTACTACGACATCTATAAGACCTGAATCTTTTCCTTCTGCATAATCTCCAATAACAATAACACGAGATACATGCCCCATACGCGCCAGTACCGTAGCAACAATTGTATCTAACCCCACATATTTTCTTACCATATTTTGCAATGGATAAAACAAAGGATGTTCGGTATTTGCTTTGTATGTTACTTTGTTTTGCTCTTTCTCTTTTCCGAGATAGCCTGCTGAAGACAATTGATTAAGTTCTTTTCTAATAGAATTAGTAGACTCGTTAAACTCCAAGGCCAAACCTCTTAAATACCCACTATTATTAGCGCTAAGGAATAGCTTAACTAAAATACGAATTCTTGTCTTTGAGGTAATTAGAGATTCTAACATATGGTTTTTAAAACGAGTAACAAAACTACTCCTTTTTACGAAACAGCAAAATTAATTACAAAAAATTATTTTATTAAAACAGTTAAATAACAAAGAATTAACAAAGCCACAATATTCTTAGTAATTATTACTTAAATCACTCCAAATCTTATAAAAAAACAAATAATTCTCAACTTAACTTCCACTTCTAAATATCACTAAGAGACTCTTTATGAATTCTTATTGCACCACAAATAAATTATACCGCAATTTCTGACGCGCTTACTACATGTTAATCTGTAATAAAGCAATATTAACATAAAACACTAACAAATCACACCTTCTACTAAGATATTCGCAAAAAAATAACACAGAAATAGAGATTAGTGTTATAGCAATTTATTTTGTAATCTAAAACCTACAAATAATAGACTAAAAAAGTTAAATTTTACCATTCAACGATGTTAAATAGTATTTCAGCTAATAAAAATAAAATTTATATCATAGTTATACACAGTATCTATATTTGTATTAAAATATTAGCTACAACAGCCTAGAACCTACTTACTTAAAAAAAATACTATGAAGAAAATTTACTATTTAATTTTACTGAGCCTAACCGTTTCTACATTAGGCTATAGTCAAGACCTTATTTACAATGAAGCCCCAGTTTCATCAGGTGGCTATGACGGCTGGAAGGATGGCATAGTACCCGGTACATCAACAGAAACAAGCCAAGGCAAGAATATAATTATTCAAAAAGGACATGTCGTTTTTCCTGACGAAACAAGATGTGTTAATTTAACCATAGAAGAAGAAGGGAGTGCAACTATTTTACCAGGGGCTTGGGTATTCTTGGTACAGGGGGAAATATCAGACGGAGTACCCGATTTAACTACCGGGAATTTATTAATAGAGGGGGATTTAACCATTGAATCTAATTCAACACAATACGGAGCAATATATGTACAAGGCACTTCTACAGGTTTACTAAACTACGATCTTTATGTAAAGCCCGGACCACGTAGTCAATTTATTTCATCTCCATTATCTGGTATAAATTTTGGTGATTTCGCCACAAATAATGACAACATATATGAACCTTACAGTACAACTACTATTAAACGATTTGGTACTTGGGATAAAGCCTCGGGGACGTATTTAGAATGGGACACATCTAATAGTAGCGACAATGCAGTGGTGTTTACATCAGGGGTAGGGTACCATGCCGCTACAAAATCTTCAGACAATATCCTATCCTTTAGAGGATCTAATGAAACGGAAGACATTTTCGTACCCGTATTGCACACCCCAAGTACAATTGCTTCACAATGGAACTTGGTTGGAAACCCGTATCCTGCCTATATTCGAGCTAGAACATTTATTCGCAATAACTCCGATAAATTCCAACCAATAAAAAAAGGAATTTATGCAGATAATGGATCTTATTGGATAGTTTTAAACGAATTGACCAATTATGGAATTCCACCAGGACAAGGTTTTTATGTAGCCGTTTTAGAAAACACGGATATAAGATTTAGAGAGCTTTCAAGAACAGTGTCTAGTATTAGCGGTGGAGATGATTTTATAACAGGAAGAGGAGATATTGAAGAAGAAGAAGCCGTTCCTTACATTTCTTTAAATTTATCTGCAAGTACAGAGGAAAAACACTATACAGACATATATTTTACAGATGATGCCTCTTTAGGTGTAGACGAAAGATTCGATACATCAATTTACGGTTCTAATCCTTCTGGATTTACAATGTATACGCAATTAGCAGAACCTGAAACAAATTCAAATTATAAACTTGGGATACAAGCAATACCAACTACTGCATTAGATAACTCAGGTACTGCTATAGCCTTGGGTATTGAAGCTCCAAAGGGACAACAAGTTACGATAGATCTTAAGAACAACACACTAGAGAGTAGTGCTATAGTTTATCTAGAAGATACTAAAACCAATACCTGGACTACGTTAACAGAAAACGCATACACCTTTACTACAGAGGAAAAATTAACGGGATTGGGACGTTTTGTTGTACATGTAACTAACGAAGAGCGATTATCTTTAGACGAAGATAGTACTTTTGAAACTTTACAATTTATTTCGGCTAACCATTCTATAAGTATAAAAGGATTACTTGAAAAGAATACGAAACTTTCAGTATACGATATGCAAGGAAGACAAATAAACAGTACAACAATAAGCAATACAGTTAACGAGTATCAAATAAATTCTTCTAATTACGGTAGTGGTATTTATATAGTAAAAGTTAAAACCCCTGCTGGTAAGAATATTACAAAGCGAGTTATTTTAAAATAATGTTTTGCATATCAAAAACTTAATTTACCTTTACACTGAATTTATTGCACTTTAACTATTTTTTTTGCATATTTAAAAAAACAATTTATGGAAAACAAGCACACAGAGATAACTCGTAAAGAAGCCATAAAAAAAATGGGAAAATATGCTGCATTTACGGCCGTTGGAACATTTGCTATATTATCGCCTTTACGTGCTCAAAACACCAGCAAACCGATTGGACCTCCAGGGTCTCGCGTAGCTCCTCAGGAAAGCCCTACAGATTCAAAAGAGCAGTCTTCAGAATTTATTAATAAGAGTCAAGTAAAAAATAATTTTTAATAAATTATTGAACACTGATCTAAAACCTAAATATTCTCAATCCATTATTGATTATAAAATACTTTGGTTCGAACTTTCGAACCAGTATGCTATAGTTAATAATGGATTGTTTTATTGTATTGACACATATTTTAATTTAGATACTATAAATCTTTGCATAGATGCATACAAAGACGAATTTAATCTAACTGAAGAACAAGCTAGTGCGTTGTACAAGGATATTAATAAATTCCTTATAGATAGAAATACACCCGAACCAGAAAATCTTAAACCTAAATATAATTTAGAGCTAAACAATAGGGTTATATCTAAATCCTACACTTCGAAGGGACTAAACTTTAAAATCCATGTGCAATCAGACACATTACTTAGTTACATTCATCCTCAAATTTGCCACTTAGAAACTTTCAACATAGCGAAACCTGATTTTTGGTTCGATATACATGAAGTAAATCAGCAAATAATGCTTTTTAAAAACAATCAATTTATAAAAGCATGCGAAACTCAGCATTTTCATGAATTGCAAGGAAAATTTAACATGGAACTTATTTCTTCTTTATATGGTAAAGAAGAACATGATTGGATGGGATTATTTCACGCGTCTACCGTAGCAACAAAATCAGAATCCGTAATGCTAATTGGAACATCTGGAAGTGGAAAAAGCACTTTAACAACAATCTTAGCACATCATGGCTACCAATTAATTGCCGACGACACTACTCCTATTTTAAGAGCCGATTTAAACACCTACTATTTCCCTGGTGGCATCTCAATTAAGCCTGGCGCATTTTCTACAATAAAACCCTTAATTCCTAATTTTGACAATATTCCTCAAAGCTTTTTAAGAGCGTACAAAGGTGGCATAAAGTATATTGCACCTCCAAAACCTAAACAAAATCACCTGCCGTGTAAATCTATAGTTTTAGTTAATTACAAGAAAGATGCAGATGTAGATTTAGACACCCTAGATGCTAAAACAGCTCTTGAAATATTAATTCCAGATTCCTGGATTTCCCCTAAACCAGAAAATGCAAAAGCTTTTCTTAATTGGATAAGCACTGTCACATTTTATAGACTTACATACAGCAATAATCAAGATGCAATTGATATTTTTTCGACTATCTTTAAAGACGAATAAGTAAGCGTTATGAGTCCTCTTGAAGTTACACTAACTCACATTTCCCGTATACTAAGTTTTAAAACGGACCAACTTTCTTTAAAACAAGATATAATAAATCATGTTTTTAACTGGGAAAGTATAATTAGTGAAGGTAGCAGACAATTAGTTATTCCCACGTTGTACTCCAGACTAAAATCTAAAGATTTACTGCAATACCTACCCCAAGACTTACAACACTACCTTGCCTACATATTCGATTTAAACAAAGAACGAAATAACGCCTTATTACAAGAAGTAAAACTTATAAGCTCTTGGTTTAAAACAAAAAATATAGAACATGTATATCTAAAAGGCGCCGCAATGATTGCATCTAATTACTACGAAGACATAGGCGAACGCATGATTGGAGATATAGATATTTTAATTCCAAGAGCACAATGCCAACAAGCATTCGATTTATTAATAGATAACGGATATACTTACGCAAAAGAACCAACTATAAGCCCTAAGTATTTTGAAGATAAACATCTCTTAAGATTAGCTTCAAAAGATTACATCGGAGCTGTAGAAATACATTTTAAACTTCTAGATAAAGATCAGAAAGCATTACATCCAGTTCATGTCTTAGAAAACAAACAGTTTGTAGAGGTCACAAGAACCCCAATTCCTTCTGTGAAACATTTATTAATTCACAATGTGCTGAATTTTCAAATCAATGATTTTGGATCGTTTTATAATTTTATAGGTCTTAAAAATTTTTACGACACATTAGTCCTTTTACCTCATTTAGGATTGAATGACGAAAAAGAATTATTTAAAAACAGACATATTAAAAATAATTTTAATTTAGGTCGGATTTATTTAAATGAGATTCCAAAGCCTCCAACATCGTTAAGATTAACATACAACACTAAAGTCTATTTATTAAAAAACAAATATCAAAATTTCGGGTTTTGGCATTATAAAATCCTCTCCTATATAAATCTTTTAAAACTAGTACTCCATCGTACTTGGTTTTTCCTAGTCAATAGAAACTATAGAAAAGATGTATTAAACGATCGGCAACGCATTAAAGACTTTATTAAATCTAAACTTTAAATGTGACGATCTCGGTTTCTTGTACTATAAATTCTTACCTAATAAGAAACCGCTTCAATTAATCCTTCTTCATTGAGATTATAGCAGACCAACCACCTCCATGCGACATATCTGCCGTCACTTTAGAAGTCTGATTTACATCTAGCGTTTCTACCGTATAATCTTCTGCAAAACGGTTTGCATTTACACCATCTTTAAACACTTCCATCTTATAATCGCCAGCCTTAAGAAAAGAAAGGTCTATCTCTAATTGTCTTGACGACCAATCTGTCATGGCTCCGATATACCAAGTATCTCCTTTTCTTCTCGCCACAGCAATATAATCGCCAATGGCTCCATGAAGCACTGCTGTCTCGTCCCAGGTTGTTGGAATTTGAGTTATAAAATCTACAGTTTCCTGTTCTTTATAATATCGCGATGGAGAATCGCAAAGCATTTGTAACGGTGCTTCGTAAACAACGTACATAGCGACTTGATGGGCACGTGTTCCCATACTCATTGGACGTTTTCCCTTAACGGCAAAATTTTGTCTCTGCGCATTACTCATAGCGCCGGGCGTGTAATCCATAGGTCCTGCCGCCATACGAATAAAAGGAATGGTTACATTATGCTCTGGCGTAATATCCTTACTCCATTTATTATTTTCACTTCCCTTTACGCCTTCGTAATTAATAACATTTGGATAAACCCGTCGTAAACCAGAAGGTTTAAATGAACCATGAAAATCGACTAACAGTTCTAGTCTTGCACATTCTTTTGCAATACGTTCGTAAGAGTTTACAACATACTGATCGTTTCGTTGTATAAAATCTATTTTAACGCCTTTTACGCCCCAACTTTTATATGTCTCTAGTATTTCTTTAAGATTAGCATCCAGAGGTTTCCATAACGCCCAAAGAATAATATCTACATCTTTTTCTTTTGCATAACGAATTAATTCAGGGACATCTATATCGGGATTGAAATCAAGAATTTCCGTAGTAGATTTCGTCCAACCTTCATCCAAAATAACGTACTCAATATGGCTAGAAGAAGCAAAATCAATATAATATTTATAAGTCGCTGTGTTTAATCCCGATTTAAAATCTACGCCATAAATATTATTGGCATTATACCAATCCCAAGCCACTTTACCAGGTTTAATCCACTCCGTATTTTCGATTGCCTGTGGTCTTGCCAATTGATAGGTTAGATTACTTTCTACAAACGTTCTATCGTCGTCACTTATAATAAAAACCCTCCAAGGATATGCTCTTTTTCCTGATACTTTTGCAATGTAATTAGCTTCTTTAGTAATGACCTGATCTCGATCTCCCTGACTTTGTGCATCGACAGCCTCTAAAACATATTTTGGAAAAATAGCATCTACAGTTGTATTTCCATTACCTCTAACGAACATGCCTGGATAATCGTGAAGTGCTGTTTCCGTTAATAAAACTTTTGCTTTATCTGTTGTAAACACAACCGGTAAACTACAAAACTCATTAGATGATATATCTGAAACATTTTTATTTAAATACGCCCGTTCATTATGAGAATACATAGTCGATTCTTGCGGAAAGAAAGATTTTGCCCCTTCAGGAAAAGTTACTTGTATCTGCTCTGAATTCACATCTCTCTCACGATTCCCCTCGTCAAGGAACTGGTATGCAACTCCGTCGTTATATGCACGTATATGAAGTTGATACTTGCCTTTAAAAGTTAAAGCTATTTCAGTATATTCATCTTTAATTTCGGCATCCTTATGTGGTACCCCAGGATAAATCATTGAAGAAAATGATTTTACAGTGTGATGTGTTACTTGGGGTTTAACACCAAAGTCTTCCCCCGAAGAAAAATCCATTGCAATTTTAGCTTCTTTTATAATTTCATTCCCTTTTAGAGAAGCAGACCAAGAAATATTATTTGCAACAGTAACTTTAAGCGTTATGTTTTTATCGGGTGATGTAATTTCAAAATTTTGGGAAAACGTTTGCTGACTCATTAAGGTTATAAAAAGTAAAAACACTATTCTCTTTAACATCATTCTAGAATTATTTTTCATATTTATTTTATTTCATCACCTAAAGATTTGCAAACAATACAATTACGCACTACTAATTTTAAGTTTTATTACTTTTTTATAGCTTCAAATTTCCACATCTCTGGACCTACTTTAAACGTAATATGCCTATCTACAACTCCTTGAAATGCTCTAATTTCTTTGTTTGGAATAAACACCCCATTTTCCCATATTAGAGTTCCATTTAAAGTTATCCGTGCATAATCATCATTAGGAATACCAATAATTGCTTCGGTTTCTTTTGGGACAACAACAGAAAGTTGAAATGTATCAAGACTATTTACAAATTCACTTTTTATAGTACCTACAACCGATTGTACAGTTGCCGAGGCTTGTGTAACTGATCCTGGATTTGGAATAATCTGAAACTTAGAATACCCCGGAGTAATAGGTTCGATACCGCACAAATATTGAGACAGGATAGTTAAAGCACCACCACTCCACGCATGATTGGTTGTTCCGCCTCCAAAACCCTCTTTACCAATACCCCAACCCTCAAACAACGTAGAATAATCCGGATGATTCACCATCGGGCCAAAGCGTTTTTTCATACGCTTAATAGCATAATCTGCTTGCCCCATTTGGAACAACGCTTCTAAAACATACTTTTCCATGTACGGACTAGCATGTTCTTCAGTTTTAAAGACTTCAAAAAGAGCTTCATATTTATCTTCATCGGCTAAACCAGACACCACGGCTAACGCCTGACTTCGATCATCGGTTTTTCCTTTATAGTCTGGATGACGGTATGCTGTTCCTGTCCAAAAGTTTCTATTATAACCTTCTTTTAAACCCTTCATTTTTTGCCTAAGCTCCACTTCATCATCATGCTTTTCTAACAAAATAGCCATATTAAGAACACCTTTTAAGGCCAAATAATACACACCATTAAAAATGAGCTTCATATCTTTATCTCTTCCCCAATCTCCCCAAATCCAGCCACCACGACGAAGCACTACAGTACCATCTTCGTTAATTTGCCATATTTTTAAATACTTTTGGACACCATCATAAAGATCCGACATCGTTTTTTTATCCTCGGTATGTAAGTAATAATTCCAAAATCCATAATACCCAATACTGGTAAGCATTTGCGAAGGCAATTCTTTATCCCAGTTTCCCGCTGGAATAGGTGAAAATAGCGTAGAGTCCTGTCGTTGCCAACCTATGAGCTCATACATACCCTTTTTTAGCAAGGCATGGCTATTGGTATCTAAGGCATAAAAAGCCTCTCCTCCCTCGTTAACCTCGTCTCCCCACCATTGTGCACGCTCTCTATCTGGACAATCCATGTACGTATCTCGCATGGTGACATATAACGTTCGTAACGATTTTTTCCAAATCTTATTTAGAAATTCATCTGAACTGTTGAAACTTCCTGAAAACTCAGTATTATATCCCGTTTCACGGTATTTTAAATCTAAAACTTTTACCCCTTTCGGAATTGAATACAATACTTTATGTCCGTTTATCCAACCATAACTTTCGTAAGCTTGCTCGCCCTTTTTAGTGATATACTGTGCGTACATATTGTAATCGCCACCACCCTTAAAGTTATCCGTTTTAATCTCAATTATACGTCCTTCTGGAGCTTCTACTTTAAGATATGGCGTAATTTGTAAATTGAAAGGCAAGTCCATACTAATCACGGTATCTTTCTCTGTAGTAAAAGGAAAATTAGGAGTATTAACATAAGGTGTTAATCCGAAATCTTTCCAAAACGGAATCGGACGAAGCACAAGATTGTTCCACGGCTCCATTGGCACAGATCCTAGTACCCGTGCATTATTCCATTTTTCGGTACTGTAATTATTCTGGTACCATTTACCTAAATCCTTCCTCGCATCGTATCGAATACTCGACTCTGATAACCGAAAGTTAGGAAAAGGTTCTGGACATGTTTCGTAAGCTATATTATGTTTTATTTTCCAGGTGTCGTCACTTAGAATTTGTATTGAAGGTGTGATACATTCAAAGATAAAACCAAATTGTCCGCTACTGTTATGAGAAAAACCATCTTTACCAAAATACCAAGCCAAAACTGAGATTGTATTTTTTCCTTTTTTAAGATACTTGGCAATATCTTTCTCATCGTAGTAGGTATCGGTTGGGTTTGGTCCACGTTTTAGACCTCCTTCAAAAACAACTAGTTCACCATTCACCCACAGCCAATATTTACTATCTACTGCAATTTTAGCCAAAGCTTCTTTAGGCACATCATTAAGAGAAAAATCTTTTCTTAGGCTGTACCAGACATTGGAAGTATCTTGAGTGGCTGGCGCAGGCTCGGTAATCCAGCTTGCTTTCCATTGGTCTTGCGCATTGATCTTGCTACAAGGAAATAATACTAAAAAAAATAAAATAATAAATTTTAAAATGCTTGAATTCATCCGTTATGCTTTTCTCTATTTGATATTGCATTTGTCAATGATTCGAGCCATTTTACAGCTGAGGATATTTCTTAATTTTTAAAATGACAAGTACTATCAGATTTCCAATGTACTAAAATAGAAATTAATTTTGTGCATTATAGCGTTTACCATTAATAAAACTCCCAAATTGATAGAAAGTCGACAACAATTTGGAACTATTTGTTAATTTTTGAACATATTAAAGAAAGCCGCCACGATTATATGTTCTAATAATGATTTTGCATTGGCACAAAACATTTTAATTGCATGCAAGAGGATCAATTTGAAGAGAACACTTACTCTACTTTCATGCCTTGCTCTACGCCTTCAGGAACTACTACAGACATATTTTCCTTTTTCCAATCAATTAGCCCACCTTTTAACTCGTAAACAGTTGTAAAGCCTTCCGAACGCATTTTTTCGGCTGCTTTAGCACTTCGTGCTCCGCTTCTACAATAGATTAAGACTTCTTTTGATTTATCTAAATCCAAAATCTGATTATTGAAGTCCGCAGATTTCCAGTTATAGTTTATAGCTCCTTCTAGATGTCCGCTGTCAAACTCCTCCGGTGTTCTCACATCTACAACCATAAGTTCTGGTTGCTCACTCATTATTTTAGAAAATTCGTCTACAGAAAGTGATGTGCTTTTCTCTTGAGAGACCACTAAATTAGTACACAATACTGTTATAAGAATTAAAATATATTTAAGATGATTTTTCATAGAACCGTTTAGTAAAGTTTATTTAATTAATATCAAAAAGACAAGAAACGAATATTTTTTAAAAGTCTAAGTAATCTTAGTCACTTTTGATTACAGTTTTATAAAAAAGGTGTTATTATTACCCTTACTACACTCTTTTTATTGAAATTAATTAATTAATTAAAGAATTAAATAACAAAAAAAAGACAATTTACTCTAAATCAATTTCTTATATTTAAAATCAAAATATTAAAAAAAAATAAAAGAAAATATGAAAAATAGATTTCTACTAATTACAATCTTGTTTATTTCTTTATCCTGTGTAGCACAAACTAAATTATATTATGACGAGTTAGGAGAGTTTCAAAATGGTTACGCCATAGTTAAGAATGGCTCCAAAATTAGTTTTATTGATTCTCTTGGTCAAAATATAGATATAGGAGACTCTAAATTACAAAGAAAGCATAGTGACTACAGTGGAATGCAAAAAAATGGTCTTTATGTAATTTCAGAAGATTACAAGAATGAAGGAATAAAAAGTGTTACAGGTGATATAATAGTACAGCCAAAAAATAGTAAAATTTTAGTCAAAAAAAACTTCTTTTTAAAATTAGACTCTAGAGATTCTTGGGCTTTAAACAAGGGTGAAAAAATAGAATCTGAAATATTAAATGCAAAAGGAGAACCTATATTTAAATTCTTAGGTGATAGTGAATATACGTTTTACCCTATTTCTAATAATATTATAGCTGTTTCTAATCTAGAAACTCAAAAGCGTTATAAATTAGTCTTCTTAGACACAAAATCCGAAACAGGATATATTTATAATGAAGTTGTAAACCCTGACAATGATGGTTTAATTAGAGCTTCCATCGAAAGCGATGGAAAGATTAAATGGGGATTTATTGATGATAGAGGAAAAACAGTAATCGATTTTATGTACACAAAGCCTCCTGGACCTTTTAATAATAATAGTTTAGCTGTAGTACAAAACACTGATAAAAAATTTGGGTACATAGACAAAGCGAACAATATCGCTATTGATGTTAATTATATTGCGGCTTATAATTTTGAAAACAATAAGGCTTTAGTTAGAATCTATTCAATGAAATATGTTGATGGAGTAATTAATAAAGGGTATCGAATAATTGATAATACAGGAAAAACACTATATGATCTGGCAGATTTTTCCCCCTATCCAAATCGATCTGATTATTACAATCATAGCTTTATGGAGAGCAAAAAAGTCATGGTATTACAATCTGAAAGATCTGGAAACAAATCTATTCTAAACCTAGATACAGGTGAAATAACAGAAACAAAATATTATTCTATCGGCAAATTTAACTCAGGTTTGGCTCGAGTATATTTTAACGATGGCAATAATAAACTTCTTTCAGGCTATATAAATCCAGAAGGAGAACTCGTAATGGTGCAAGCGCAAAAAAGTCAATTTTAATAATTATTTTTATTCTTTCATTGCACTAAATTAAAATACGTTTACTTCTTAAAATAGAACTATTTTCTAGATACCAACATAATCATAAATCAATTAAAAGGATCTAACTCAAAACATAATTGCACTAACATCTGCACTCATTTCATTAAGATTAATAACTAAAAAAAGGCATTAACAATATTATTGTTAATGCCTTTTTAAACTGTGACCGCGAAGGGATTCGAACCCCCAACCCTCAGAGCCGAAATCTGATATTCTATCCAGTTGAACTACGCAGCCATTGGTCCTACCTTAGCAGGACACTTAATATATTGTACTTAGATTAAACTAAGTGTTTTTTTACTAAAGTCGAGATAGTTTTACCGTCCGCTTTTCCCGCTAATTGCTGGTTAACAACGCCCATAACTTTCCCCATGTCTTTCATACCTTCCGCACCCACTTTCGCGATAGCATCTACAACCACTTTTTCAATTGCAGCTTCATCTAATTGCTCAGGTAAAAACTGACTAATGACTTCGGCTTGTGCCAATTCTGGTTCTGCTAAATCTAAACGGCCTTGTTCTGTAAAAATCGAAGCACTATCTTTACGTTGCTTTACCAATTTAGACAAGATTTTAATCTCTTGCTCTTCGGTAATTTCTTCTTTAGAACCTGTTTCTGTTTGTGCTAATAACAACTCAGACTTTACTGCTCTTAAAGCCGCTAAAGCTGTTTGGTCTTTTGCTTTCATGGCAACTTTCATTGCGGTCATGATATCTTGTTGTAAACCCATAATATTTATTTCCTGCGAAGATAAAAAGAAAAACCCAAAAACATCCTAGAGTTTTTGGGTTTTACTAGCTTAAATTAAACTAAAATTTGCTATTAATTTAATCTACATTATCATGTAAAAACGAATTATTGCTTCGTAATTGAATATCGTTATTATCGTCTACACTTAAACTCGTTCCAGACATATTATTTTCTGACGAATGTTGTGTTTCATACAAGTTTACACCTTGACGTTTGTACGCTGGAATTTTTTCTATTTCATCAATTTTAGATGTATTGAATTTATAGTTAAAATCTTTCATTTTTCTACGACGCTCTTCCGCTCTTTCTTTAAGCATTTCTGAAATAGGCGTATTCATTGGGTCTATAGGCTGATCTGGTGTTTGTGGCGCCGCTTTTGCAGGTGCAACATACTCATCTTTTTTAATGAAACTCACCTCATGATCAAAATTACTCAAAGCGTCATCGTGTACAGGTTTTTTCTCTTGCTTAGCAACAACTTTTATTTCTTGTTCTGGCTCTTGCTCTTCATAATCATCAAGTACATATCTAACTTCACCTTTTTTACCAGATTCTGTTACATTAATTAACTCTACATATTCATTAACAGGAGTATTCTTTACATCGTCGGTTTCTTCTAAAGCATGCTTAATTACTTCTTTCGGAGCATCCTCAACAGTACGTTCTTGTTGTAATGGCATATCGAATGTTAAAGTAATTTGCTTCTCTTCATCTTCTGGAGTTTCAGTAATTGTACTTCCAGCTTTTACTTCTGTAAAAACGAAATCATTTACATCTACATCGAAATCTGATAAATTATCAAAGGTCACTTCAATGTCTTTTATGGCATCTGTAGTTGGCACAATATCTATGGTATTAGTAGGTTTTGGACTCTCCTTTTTAATAGGAGCATCAAAATCTTCTAAATCATTAATATCTAAAGTATGCTTAATTACTTCTGGCGCCTTTTCAACTTTAGGAGTAACCTTTGGTACAGATACTGGCTCACTTTCTATGTTAGATACAGTGTCTTGTTTATCTGATTTTTGATCATCAGTTAAAGAGTGCACTACTTTTTTAGCTTCTGTATTAGAAATTTCGTCTTGCTGATCTAAATTAAAACCTGTAGCAATAATAGTCACCGCGATAGATTCATCTAACGATTCGTCTTCACCAACCCCCATAATGATGTTAGCACCATGACCAGCTTCGCTTTGAATGTGATCGTTAATTTCTCCTATTTCGTCTATAGTAATTTCTTGAGCCCCAGAAACAATTAGCAACAACACATTTTTGGCACCTTGAATTTTATTATCATTTAGTAAAGGAGAATCTAAAGCTTTCATTATCGCGTCTTTCGCACGGTTTTGACCAGACGAAATTGAAGACCCCATTATAGCAGAACCACTATTACTTAATACCGTTTTGGCATCACGTAAATCGATGTTTTGTGTATAGTGATGTGTAATAACTTCTGCTATACCACGAGCAGCTGTGGCTAACACTTCGTCTGCTTTAGAGAACCCGGCTTTAAAACCTAGGTTTCCATAAACTTCTCGAAGTTTGTTATTATTAATTACGATTAAAGAATCGACTACATTACGTAATTTCTCGATTCCTTTTTGAGCTTGTTCATTACGCATTTTACCTTCAAATTGAAAAGGCATGGTAACAATACCAACGGTTAAGACATCTAAGTCTTTAGCCATTTTAGCAATAATTGGAGCAGCACCCGTACCTGTACCACCACCCATACCGGCCGTAATGAAAATCATTTTTGTGTTGGTATCCAACATACGTTTTAAGTCGTCGTAACTCTCTACAGCAGATTGCTCACCTATTTCAGGATTTGCACCAGCTCCTAATCCTTCTGTTAGATCTAATCCTAACTGAATTTTATTTGGAACTCCACTGTTTTGAAGTGCTTGTGCATCTGTATTACAGATTACAAAATCTACACCTTTTATACCTTGTTGGAACATGTGGTTGATGGCATTACTACCACCACCACCAACACCAATAACTTTAATTACATTTGATTGGTTCTTAGGTAAATCAAATGAGATACTTGCGAATTCTTTGTTGCTGCTCATAAATTCTTTTTTACTGGTTTTTAATCTTTACTTTTATCTTTATACTTTGTGTATTGCAAAATCTGTAATAAGATTTTACATATCATTCTTTTTATTCTGCGTTGTCCAAAAAATCTTTGATCTTGTCTGTAAATCTGTCCAAAAAATTTCTGCGCTCCTTTACTTCTTCGGGCGGCGTTTCTTTTAACTCTTCCTTTTCTTCTAAAGTGGCCTGAGACATGGTTTCTGGACTCTTAACTTCCTCTTCTTCGATTTCTTCGACTCTAATCTCGCGTTGTTTACGTTCTTGATATTTTAATCCATCTAAAACTAAACCAACACTTGTAGCATACAACGGACTCGTAATATCTTCATTACTATCTCCCGCTAAATGCTCGTTTGGATATCCAATTCTGGTATCCATTCCTGTAATGTATTCTACTAATTGCTTTAGGTGCTTTAATTGTGCTCCACCTCCGGTTAATACAATTCCGGCAATTAATTTCTTTTTCTGCTCTTCGTGACCGTAATTTTTTATCTCTAAAAAGACTTGCTCGACGATTTCCACCACACGCGCATGAATAATTTTCGATAAATTTTTCAGTGTAATTTCTTTTGGATCTCTTCCTCTTAACCCAGGAATAGAAACAATTTCGTTGTCTTTATTTTCTCCTGGCCATGCAGAACCAAATTTAATCTTCAATAATTCGGCTTGTTTTTCAATAATAGAACAGCCTTCTTTTATGTCTTCAGTAATCACATTTCCTCCGAAAGGAATAACTGCTGTATGACGAATAATCCCATCTTTAAAAACAGCTAAATCTGTTGTTCCTCCTCCTATATCGATAAGGGCAACACCTGCTTCTTTTTCTTCCTGACTTAAAACAGCATTTGCTGAAGCCAATGGCTCTAGCGTTAATCGCTCTAGTTCTAAATCTGAACTTTTAATACAACGACCAATATTTCTAATTGATGATACTTGACCAACTACCACATGGAAATTAGCTTCTAATCTACCACCATGCATTCCGATAGGCTCTTTAATCTCAGGCTGACCATCGATTTTATATTCTTGCGGTAATACATGAATAATTTCTTCACCTGGAAGCATCACTAATTTATGAACCTGATTGATTAATTGATCGATATCGGTCTCATCAATAACAGTTTCAGAGTTTGGCCTTGTGATATAATCACTATGCTGTAAACTACGAATATGTTGTCCGGCAATACCCACGGTTACGCCTTCAATTTTAGTTCCTGCAGAAGCTTCGGCCTCTTGAACAGCTTGCTGAATAGACTGAATGGTCTGGGTAATATTACTTACCACACCACGGTGCACACCCAAACTTTTGGAGCGCCCTATTCCTAAAATCTCTAATTTTCCGTAATCGTTTTTACGCCCAATCATGGCCACAATTTTTGTGGTCCCAATATCTAATCCAACTGCTATATTATGTTCCATAGTTTAGTTTTTGGTGCACACCACTTGATTGTCGAATTGCAAATTAATTTTATTATAATCATGAAGCGTATTCTCTTTTAAAGCCTTCTTGTAAAACACTTTTAGATTACTAACTTTTTTATCTAATTGATTTAAATCTCCCAAATACACAGAGAAATTTTGCTGTCTCAGTTTTAAAGAAATTTTCTGGTCTTCATTTTGATGAATTTCTACCACATGTTTCTTTAAGAATGTATCATTATAAACTTTCTGAGCAATTTTAAAAACATTACTCAAATTATTTTTTTCAATATGTCCCACAACAAATGGCACCCTAGCCGTATGATTTGTCGACAATGGCATAAAACCGCCTTTATCGTCTACATAATACGAGGTCTGATCTTGAACTCGCGCTATAGGCATTTTTTGCTCAACATCCGCTGTTAATAAGCCATTTACATCTAAATATACTTGAGCAGACTTAATTAATGGGTTCGAATTTAGGGCAAACTCTAGGCTATTCAAATCTAAAGTTTCTTTGGTCATTTCTGAAAGCCCTTTCTCATTTTGTATTAACAAGTTACTAACATTTTCTTCGGTGATATATAAATTATTATCGCCTAAAAAATGAATCTGTGGCTCCGATATTTTTCGGTCACCATTTCGTTTTGATGCAAACGCAAACAGAAACATAACCAACGCCGTTAAAACCCCAAGTTTTACATAACCCCAATGTATTTTAATTGCCATATAATGCGGTTTTAATATGTTTAACTTCTGCTCCTATATCGCCAGCTCCCAATGTAATAATTACATCTGCGTCGCTCGCCTTTATTTTTGAAATAAGATCTGATTTTGACACCAATTCTTTCTTTTCAGTTTTTATTTTATCTAACAACCATTGCGATGTAACACCTTCAATTGGTAACTCACGAGCCGGATAAATATCCAATAATAACAACTCGTCAAATTGCGCGAGTTGCTTTGCGAAATCGTCTATAAAATCTCGTGTTCTACTAAATAAATGTGGCTGAAATACCGCCAAGACCGTTTTACCCGGATACATTTCGCGAACCGCCTGATGTACTGCTTTGATTTCCTCCGGATGATGTGCATAATCGTCTATAAACACCAAATCGTCCGTTTTAATCTGGTACGTAAAACGCCTTTTTACCCCTGCATACGACTCTAAAGCCTTAACCAGTTCTTGCGAATTACATCCATACTCTAAAGCCATTGCCAAAGCGATTAAAGCATTCGACAAATTGTGTCTGCCCGGCAAATTAAACTTAATATTATTAATTACAGCCGTAGGCGTCTTAACATCAAATATATAACTCCCGTTATCTATTTTAATATGCAGTGCCGTATAATCCGAATCGTCCTCTATACCGTAGGTTAGCCCTTCAATTGGCAAGCCATTCTTCACAAATAACGTACCACCATCCTTGATTCTTTTAGAAAATTCTAAAAAAGATTCTTGTAGAGCCTCAGCTTCACCATATATATCCAAATGATCTGCATCCATAGATGTAATACATGCAATATCTGGTGACAGCGTTAAAAATGAACGATCAAATTCGTCTGCTTCTACTACCGAAACCTCGGTTCCTTTAGAAATATAATTAGAATTGTAATTTTCACTTATACCACCTAAAAACCCAGTTAAAGGCACATTACATTCGTATAACAAATGAGCTAAGATACTTGAGGTTGTTGTTTTTCCATGCGTCCCCGCAACCGCTAAACAAAATGTATTTTTAGTTATTAAACCTAAAACTTCAGAACGCTTTAATAAGCTAAAACCTCGGTTGTTTTTAAAATGCACCAACTCCATATTGTCTTTAGGAATGGCTGGCGTGTAAACCACTAACGTAGTGTCGTAATTTAAAAACGTATTTGGAATATTTGCAATAGAATCATTAAAATGAACCTCTATACCTAACGTTTCTAAAGCACGCGTTACATCACTAGGCGTTTTATCGTACCCAGCAACACGCTTGTTATTCGCTTTAAAGTAACGCGCCAAAGCACTCATACCTATACCGCCAATACCAATAAAATAAACGTTATCTATAGTATTTAAATTCATTTAGTTTTTTAATAATTTTTCTACTTCGTCTGCAATATCCTTGGTTGCATTAACCAATGCTAACTTCTTTATGTTTTCGCCTAAGGCGTGTTGTTTTTCTTTCGATTCTATTAATTGAGAAAACTTATTTTCAAAATCAACATCTAAATCTTGTTCCTGAATTAATATCGCTGCATCCTCCTTTACCACTGCCATCGCATTTTTAGTCTGATGGTCTTCTGCAACGTTTGGAGACGGAATAAAAATAACCGGCTTTCCAACTATACATAATTCTGAAACCGAACTTGCTCCTGCTCTAGAGATTATTACATCCGCAGCTGCATAAGCAAAATCCATATTGTTCAAATATGCGTGAACTTGAACATTTTTAGTATGACTATTGATTTTATATTTATCGTAATACAATTTACCACACTGCCAAATAATCTGAACATTGCGGGTTTGCAAATAGTCAATTTCTTTTTCTATTAACTCATTAATACGTCTAGACCCCAAACTTCCGCCTAAAATTAACAAGGTCTTTTTCTCAGGTACTAATCCAAAAAACGCTTTAGCCTCTTCGGTTTTAGACTGTATATCTAATAAGCCTTGACGTACAGGATTACCTGTTTTTATAATTTTATGTTCCGGAAAAAAGCGCTCTAACCCATCATAGGCCACACAAATTTTCTGAACTTTCTTAGACAATAACTTATTCGTGATTCCGGGAAAAGAATTCTGCTCTTGTATTAAACTCGGAATCCCTTGTCCTGAAGCCATCTGTAATAATGGTCCGCTAGCAAAACCACCTGTACCAATTACCACATCGGGCTTAAATTTTTTTATAATTTTTCGCGCTCCAAACAGACTACTAATTAACTTAAAAGGAAACATTAAGTTTTTCAAAGTTAGCTCTCGCTGAATACCAGAAATCCATAATCCTTTTATATCGTAACCAGCCTGTGGCACTTTCTCCATTTCCATTCTATCTTTCGCTCCCACAAAAAGAAACTGAGCATCAGGAAAACGTTGTTTTAATTCGTTTGCAATTGCTATGGCCGGATAAATATGTCCGCCGGTTCCTCCACCTGATAATATGATATGATATTTTTTACTCATTATATTGCTTCGGATAAAATTTCTAACGGATTTTCTTCATCTATTTCTACTTCCTCTTTTTCTGGAATGCTACTATCTGCACTTACACTTAATATAATTCCCACAGCCAAACACGTCATCCAAATCGATGTTCCCCCACTACTAATTAACGGAAGTGTTTGTCCAGTTACAGGAAACAACTCTACAGCAACAGCCATATTTAATAATGCTTGAATTACAATTGGCAAGCCAACCCCAAGCACTACAAGTGTCCCAAAAATTGTTTTAGCTTTATGCGACACAACGAGTATTCTAAATAACAACCAAAGATAAACACTCATTAAAATAACAGCTCCGATCAGTCCATATTCCTCTACCACTATAGCATAAATAAAATCTGACGATGATTGCGGTAAAAAGTTCTTCTGAACACTTTTACCAGGACCAACACCTTTTATTCCACCTGAGGCAATAGCAATCTTGGCTTTTTCAATCTGATAATCTTCTTCTGTATCTTCCCCATTAGAAAAGTTTTCTATACGACTCATCCAAGTATCTACTCGGTTAGGCATAGCATCCGGAAACGCTTTTGCTGCCAATACAAATATGGACAATGTTAACACCCCCATCCCAATGATTAAGGCCAAGTACTTTATAGGATAACCACCTAAAAACACCAAAATAATTACCGTTAAAAAGATTAAGGCTGCCGTAGAAAAATTCGCAGGCAAAATTAAAATTAACACTAGAAAAACGGGCATCCAAAGTGGTAAAATAGATTCTTTAAACGTAATTGTTTTATCTGCCATTTTCGCCATATACCTTGCCACATAAACCATAAGCACTAAAGAAGCTAATGTAGAGGTCTGAAAAGACACACCTACAAAAGGAATCTGAATCCATCTACTCGCATTTGCACCTTCTATAGTATTCCCTTGGAGCATGGTAAAACCTAACAACACCAATGCCACCATGATACCAACCATAGAAAGTCCTCTTAAATAACGATATGGCATAAGATGCACAAAATACATAAGTACAAATCCAACACCTAAATGCATAAAATGTTTTAAGAAAACAGTAAAAGTACTACCGCTACCTCGCATATACGCCAAGTTGCTCGCCGCACTATATACCGGTAAAAATGAGAATAAAGCCAACAATGCAGCTATAGCCCAAATGGAACGATCTCCTTTTAATTTTCTTAAAAACTCTTGCATTATAAATTTCTTACTGCGTCTTTAAATTGTCTTCCTCTATCTTCGTAACTTTCAAATAAATCAAAACTCGCACATGCTGGAGACAATAACACATTATCGCCTGCTTCCGCTAGTTTATAAGCAATTTTAACGGCTTCATTCATAAACTGTGTTTCCACAATTACGTCGACCATATTGCTGAAGTTTTCCAACAGTTTTTCGTTATTTACTCCTAAGCAAATAATCGCTTTCACCTTTGTATTCACAAAAGGATATAGTTCTTGATAACTATTCCCCTTATCTACTCCACCAACAATCCAAACGGTTGGCGCAGACATACTTTCTAAGGCATAATACGTGGCATTTACGTTAGTCGCTTTAGAATCGTTTATATACTGAACTTTATTGATTTTCAATACTTGTTCTAAGCGGTGTTCTACACCTTGAAAATTTTCTAAACTCTCACGAATAGTCTGCTTTCTTATTTTTAATAAGTGCGCCACCGTAGATGCAGCCATCGCGTTTTTTATATTATGTTTACCTTCTAATGCTAGGTCTTTTGTAGGCATAATTATCTGGTTATTATCTATTGTTATTTTAATATTCTCTTTATCTAAATAGGCGCCATTCTCTATGTTTTTCACAAGTGAGAAAGGCAATAATTTTGATTGAACTGGATGTTTTTCCAACCAATCGACTAATACATCATCGTCTGCATCGTAAATCAAATAATCGTGTTTTGTTTGATTCTTTGCTATTCTAAATTTTGAAGCGATGTATTCTTCAAAATTGTAATTATACCGATCTAAATGATCTGGTGTTATATTTGTAATTACAGCGATATGCGGATTAAAATTAACCACGCCATCTAACTGAAAACTACTAATTTCAAGCACATAGTTTTTATAATCGTCTTCTAAAACCTGCTTTGCAAAACTGTCTCCAATATTCCCTGCTAAGCCCACATTTAATTCTTGCTTTAGAATGTGATGTGCTAAACTTGCCGTTGTTGTTTTACCATTACTTCCTGTAATTCCAACAATCGTGGCAGATGTAAACTGAGCCGCAAATTCAATTTCAGAAATTACCGGAACGCCTTTTTCCATCAACTGTTTTACCAAGGGTGCTTTATCCGGAATTCCTGGACTTTTCATCACTACATCGGCATTTAGAATGAACGACTCCGTATGTTGCGATTCCTCCCAATCAATCTCATTTTGTATTAGAACGTCTTTATATTTGTCTTTAATTTTTCCTTTATCGGAAACAAATACCTCAAATCCTTTTGATATTCCTAAAAGCGCTGTACCTACACCACTTTCTCCACCTCCTAAGATTACCAACCGTTTCATCTTATCTTATTTTTAAGGTTACGATGGTAACAATAGCTAGTAATATTCCTATAATCCAAAATCGAGTTACAATTTTACTTTCGTGATAACCCGATTTCTGATAGTGATGATGTAAAGGCGACATCTTAAAAATGCGTCGACCTTCGCCATATTTTTTTCGAGTGTACTTAAAGTAACTAACTTGTAAAACCACAGATAAATTCTCGGCTAGGAAAATCCCGCACAACACTGGAATTAACCATTCCTTTCTTACAGCAATAGCAATAACAGCAATAATTCCACCTATAGTTAAACTTCCCGTATCTCCCATAAACACTTGCGCCGGAAACGTATTATACCATAAAAACCCAACCAAAGCCCCTACAAAGGCCGCGATATAAATGGTAATTTCTTCTACCCGTGGGATATACATAATATTGAGATAATCTGAGAAAATAATATTCCCCGAAACCCAAGCAAATATCCCTAAGGTAAATACAATTATGGCCGACGTTCCCGCTGCTAAACCATCGATACCATCGGTTAAATTAGCACCGTTTGAAACGGCTGTAATTATAAATATTACAATGGGAATAAAGATTAACCATGCATATTTCCCTAAACTAGGATCAATCCAAGTAATTAAATCGGCATAATCGAATTCGTTTCCTTTTACAAAAGGTATTGTTGTTTTAGTAGACTGCTCTTCTGCCGCAAAAAACTTACCAGGCAAAGCATTTGGATTCTCTGCTAATATTTCTTGTTGTTGCGCTACAGGTAATTTTTCCTTTATGGTAACATTCGGATTAAAATACAGCGTGATCCCTACAATTAGTCCCAAACCAACCTGACCAAGCACTTTAAACTTTCCTTTTAAACCTTCTTTATCGTTTTTAAACTTCTTGATATAATCGTCTAAAAACCCAATTGCTCCCATCCATAAGGTGGTAACGATTAATAATAAAATATAGACGTTATCCAATTCTGCAAATAAGATAACAGGTATCAAAGTCGCTAGAATTATTATAATACCACCCATAGTTGGCGTTCCTGCCTTTTCAGACTGACCTTTTAATCCTAAGTCACGAATTGTTTCCCCTACCTGCTGACGCTGTAAAAAGTTAATTATTCGCTTCCCGAAAACTGTTGAAATAAGTAAAGACATCAGAATTGCCATAGCTGCACGAAAGGTTATAAACCCAAATAGCGAAGCGCCTGGAATTTGATAATGATCTTCTAAATAGTTGAAAAAATAGTATAACATCTTATTTCTCTAGCTGTTTTAAATAGTCTTTTACAATTTCGAAATCGTTAAAATCGAATCGTTCTCCTTTAATTTCTTGGTAAGTCTCATGACCTTTACCTGCAATTAATATAATATCGTTAGGCTTTGCCAACTGGCAAGCTGTTTTTATGGCTTGTCGTCTATCCGAAATAGACATTGTTTTTTTAAAATGAAGAGGCTCGACACCTTTTTCAATTTCTTCAATAATAACCTCGGCAACTTCGTTTCTTGGATTATCGCTTGTAAACACCACTTTAGTACTTAAAGCCGAAGCGATATGCCCCATTTTTGGGCGTTTTGTTTTATCACGATTGCCGCCACAACCCACAACCGTTATTAATTCTTCATTTTTAGTTCTGATGCTATTTATGGTTTCCAAAACATTTTTTAAAGCATCTGGCGTATGTGCATAATCTACAATAGCTGTAATTTTCGAATCTGAAATCAGATACTGAAATCGTCCGCTAACACTTTCTAATCCGCTAATTAACCTTAAGGTTTCATCTTTTTCTAACCCTAATAATTCGGCAACACCATAAATTGCTAATAAATTAGACGCATTAAATTCACCTATTAATCGCGACCAAACTTCATTATCATTAATTTTAAGCAACAAGCCGGTGAACTGATTTTCTAAAATCTGAGCCCTATAATCGGCGTAATTTTTTAAACCATAAGTCTGCTTACTCGCCTTTGTATTCTGAAGCATAATTTCGCCATTCTTATCATCTACATTTACCAAAGCAAAAGCTGTTTTAGGTAAATTATCGAAAAATGATTTTTTCACATCGCGATATTCTGCAAACGTGCTGTGATAATCTAAATGATCGTGTGATAGATTTGTAAATACACCTCCAACAAAATGCAAACCTTCGGTACGTTTTTGGTGAATACCATGCGAACTTACTTCCATAAAACAATACTCGACACCTTCGGCATTCATCATACTTAAATATGAATTGATAGCTAAAGAATCAGGCGTTGTATGCGTGGCTTTACACTCTATATCGTCTACTAATATTTTTACTGTTGAAAGTAATCCAACCTTATAGCCTGCCTTTTTAAATAACTGATATAAAAGCGTCGCTATGGTTGTTTTTCCATTTGTTCCTGTAACCCCAACCAGTTTTAAATTCTCTGAAGGATTATTATAAAAGTTAGAAGCCATTATTGCCAAAGCCACCTTAGTATCGGCAACCTGAATATAAGTCACTCCATTAACGCGTTGTTCAGGCATATGCTCGCACACCACTACTAAAGCACCATTATTTACTGCTGTTTCTATAAACCCATGACCATCGGCCACGGTTCCCGAAATAGCTACAAACAAATCGTTCGATTCTATTTTACGAGAATCGAATGCGATATTATGTATGCGCACATTAGTTGGACCAACAACGGTATCTATAGCAACCTTATATAATATGTCTTTTAATAAACTCACGATATTTTTAAAACTACTTTTTGATTCTTTTTAATTTTTTCTCCTACAGGAATCGATTGTGATTTCACATTTCCCAAACCATCCATTTCTACTTCAAGTCCTAGATTTTCTAACAATGCAATTGCATCCATAACAGGCAACCCAACCACTTTAGGCATAAGCGTTTTGTATTTCTGAGCGGTTTCATAAAACGCTTCAAACTCTTTATCTACAGGCGCATCTGCCACTTGTAGCGAATTCACTTCGTCTATAATAGGAGTGTCTGTAAATATTTTTTGTGCAATACTTTTAAATACTGGTCCAGAAACATCGGCGCCATAAAACCCCTTTTTAGTACTTGGCTTATGAATAACCACAATACAAGAATACTTCGGGTTTACCGCTGGAAAATACCCAGCAAACGAAGACACATAACGCTTATTATCATTCCAGTCTGCCATCCAATATTCTGTTCTAGCCGTTCCTGTTTTGCCCGCCATTGAGAAATACGGATTATATAACGACTTCCCTGTTCCGTGTTTTACTACATTTTCAAGAATAGCCTGAATTTCATTCACTGTTTCTTCCGAACAAATTTTTTCATTTATCACTTCTTTATGAAATGTTTCTATAGGTGTATCCAACTCTTTTACACTATAAATAAAGCGTGGCTTAACCATAACACCATTGTTCGCTATAGCATTATAAAACGTTAAGGTTTGCAGTGGTGTTACACTTAAATTGTACCCATAAGCCATAGACGGTAAAGCATTTCTACTCCACTTATCATGTCCTGGCGAAGGAATAACAGGAATACCTTCTCCTATAATTGGTATCCCTAAAGGTTTATCCAAATGCCAAGACCTTAATTTTTCAATAAATTTTTCTGGATTCTTAGAATACCCCTCATCAATAATTGTTGCTAAACCAATATTAGACGATACCTCTAAGGCACGCGCCACAGAAATTTTTCCGAAACCACCATGATGAGAATCAGAAATTGAACGTCCATAAAATCGTTTCGATCCATTTTCAGTATCTACTACAGTGGCAGTATCTACCACTTTATCTTCTAAAGCAGCCACCAACGCCATTGTTTTAAACGTAGAACCTGGCTCATGAGACTCTCCCACCGCATAATTCAGTTTCTCGTAATAGCCACCATTTTTAGTACGTCCTAAATTAGAAATAGCTTTAATTTCGCCTGTAGCGACCTCCATTACAACAACACAACCATGCTCTGCCTCATAATACTCTAACTGCTTCAATAACGCATGATGCGCAATATCTTGAATATTCACATTAATGGTTGTATACACATCGTAACCATCCTTAGGCTCTACTTGATTGTAATCTGCAATAGGTTTCCACTGCCCTTTTCCAATATTTTGTTTTAAGCGCTTTCCGTTAGTACCTCTTAAATATTTCACTCCAAAAGCTCCATCAATTCCCGGACGCGTCACATTACCTTGATCGTCTGTACGATCGTATCCAATTGTACGTTCTGCGATTCCACCCATTGGATGTTCGCGCTTAGTCATTTGCTCGACAATTAATCCACCTTTAAAAGCACCAAGCTGTAAAAGCGGAAAATTGCGTAAACGGATGTAATCCGAATACCCTATATTACGAGCAATTAAATGATATCTATTTTTATTAGCACGCGCCTTCCGCAAGGTTTTCTGATAATAACTAGAAGGTTTTCCGCCAAACACATGAAGTGAATCGCATAACGGCTTTAAAAATTTTTCGAAAGTTTTAGAAGTTGGAGTTACCGCATCGAAACGAATATCGTACTTAGGCACAGAAGTAGCCAAAAGACTCCCTTCAGAATCGTACACGTTACCACGATTAGCTGGAATAGTTACCGATTTTATAGTTCGTTTTTCTGCTAGACTACGATATTTATCACCATCTACAAATTGAATAGTACATAATTTAAATACCACAGCTATGGCGAAGATGAACATACATCCTGCCACAATATATAATCGGTTTAATATGTTCTTTTCGTTTGTTGCCAAGCTTAAACTTTAATTTTTAATTGTAACTCTTATTTTTCTTGGTGGAATTTCGGAAGGCACCAAACCCTTCTCTGACATTTTCTTTACTATTGAGGACTCCATTTTAACCCGCATTAACCGAGAACGACCATCTACAAACGCCGATCGCAATTCTTTAACTTCGTCACTCAGCCTTGCTATATCATGAACTTTCTTATCTGCCCTATGCGAGCTTGCAATCATGCTAAAAGCCAAGAACGAGACAAATACTATGACTCGCCAATTTTTAAACGAATCGTCGCTAACCAGGAACTTTCCTTTTAATACGCTATAGACGCCTTCTCTCATACCTTCTCTGCAATTCTAAGTTTTGCACTTCTAGCTCTATTGTTTATTTTTATCTCTTCAGCCGACGGCACTATTAATCCGCCCACTTTTTTCAACGGAACCTCAAAAGCCCCAAAAACATCACGTTCTGGTTCTCCTTGAAACAATCCATTTCTTATAAAACGCTTAACCAAACGATCTTCTAAGGAATGATAACTAATTAAACTTACGCGTCCTTGCGGTGCTAACACCTCTGGCGTTTGCATTAAAAACTCCTTTAGAACCTCAATCTCTTGGTTAACCTCAATACGGATGGCCTGATATATTTGTGCTAAAATTTTATTCTCGTGCTTTGGAGACAAGAACTTTTTTAACACTGCTTTTAACTGATTACTTGTTTTAATTAACTCCACCTCGCGAGCTTCTACTATTAATTTAGCCATTGCTGGAGCCGCTCTTAATTCGCCATACTGAAGCAACACTTGTTTTAACTGCTCTTCTTCATACTCATTAATTACATTATATGCAGACAATTTACTTGCCTGATCCATGCGCATATCCAACGCCGCTTCGAATCGTGTAGAAAATCCGCGTTCTGCCACATCAAATTGATGAGAAGACACACCGAAATCGGCTAAAATCCCATCCACTTGTTTTACACCATAAAAACGCAAAAAGCGTTTTACATATCTAAAATTCTCATGTATTAACTGGAAACGATCATCATCAATTGCATTTTCTAAAGCATCTGGATCCTGATCGAAAGCAAACAATTTACCATTCGGACCAAGGCGTCTTAAAATCTCTTTACTATGACCGCCACCACCAAAAGTGACATCTACATATATACCGTCCTCTTTTATATTGAGACCGTCTACCGTTTCTTTTAATAATACAGGGTTATGATATTCCATAATCTTCATCATCTTGTCCCATAACTTCCTCAGCTAATTCTGCAAAATCGTCAGCCGAGCCACTTATGCTCTGTTCATATTTATCTTTATCCCAGATTTCAACAATATTTACAGCCGAAGCCACAACTATTTCTTTCGAAATCCCTCCAAAAACAGCTAAATCTTTAGGAATTAACAAACGACCAGTAGCATCTACCTCAACCATTTTCACGCCTGCAGTAAATTTTCTAATAAAATCGATGTTCTTCTTTTTGAACCTATTCAGCTTATTTATCTTCTGCATTAGCACATTCCACTCGTCCATGGGGTATAATTCCAAACACGGATTAAAAACGGATCGTTTTAACACAAACCCATCTTGTAATACGGCACTCAACTGCTTTTTCAGCGAAACAGGCAACATTAATCTGCCTTTCGCATCCACTTTGCATTCGTATGTACCTATTAATGAGTTCAAAACAATTTCTGGGGATTACATTCTATATTTGTCAAATATATTGAAAAATATACCACTTTTTACCACAATATACCACTTTGTTGATAAATTTATGAACACTAGATCTACCTGAACCTTAATACATACACCAAAAACACCTTAGAGATTGAGTTAAAATTGATTAGGGTGTCAATTTTCGTTTGCAATGGGTTGTTAATATCTGATTTGAAAAAACTATTTAAAGCGGATACTCAGAATATACTTCATTATACGAATGAAATACCTATATTTGTTTGTTGACGATAATGATTAATTAATGACGCATCGCTTAAAAAAAGAAAAGAATTTTAGCTACATGGAAGTGGGTGAAGGGCAACCTATAATCGTACTTCATGGGTTAATGGGAGGATTGAGCAACTTCGACGCTGTCTCTAATTATTTTAGTAATAAAGGCTACAAAGTAATTATTCCTGAGCTACCAATATATAGCATGAGTTTATTAAAAACCAATGTAAAAAGTTTTGCAAATTACCTGCATGACTTCATTGAATACAAAGGACTTACTGATGTTATTCTACTAGGAAACTCTCTTGGCGGACATATTGGATTATTCCATACCAAGCTATACCCTCATAAAGTAAAAGCACTTATTATTACCGGAAGTTCTGGACTATACGAAAGTGCTATGGGAAGTGGTTATACTAAACGAAGTGATTACGAAGTGATTCGTAAAAAGGCACAAGATGTCTTTTATGATCCTGCTGTTGCCACTAAAGAAATTGTAGATGAAGTTTACGAAACCGTGAACGACAGAAACAAATTAATTAAAACTTTAGCGATTGCAAAGAGCGCGATTAGACACAATATGAGTAAGGATTTACCTAATATGAAAGTACCTACGTGTATTATCTGGGGTAAAAACGATATTGTAACACCTCCGGAAGTTGCTACAGAGTTTCATGAACTTTTGCCAGATTCAGATTTATTTTGGATTGATAAATGTGGACATGCGGCTATGATGGAGCATCCTGACGAATTTAATAGAATATTAGATTCTTGGTTAACTGCCAGAAAATTTTAACAGTATACAATTATGCAAATTAAATCGGCTGAGTTTGTAGTAAGTAATTCGGACGTTTCCAAATGTCCGAAAGACAGAATACCTGAATACGCCTTTATTGGACGTAGTAATGTAGGGAAATCGTCGCTTATTAACATGCTTACTAACCGTAAAAGCCTTGCCAAAACATCTGGTAGGCCAGGAAAAACACAACTTATAAATCATTTTTTAATTAATAAAACATGGTTTTTAGTCGATTTACCTGGATATGGTTATGCACGTGTTTCTAAAAGTGCGAAGAAGACATTTCAGAAATTTATAACCGAATATTTTAGCAAAAGAGAACAGTTAATATCTGCTTTTGTATTGGTAGATATTCGCCACAAACCACAACCCGTAGATTTAGAATTTATGACCTGGTTAGGCGAACACAGCATTCCGTTTTCTATTATTTTTACTAAAGCCGATAAGTTAAAACCTATGGCTATAGAAAATCATGTTAACGATTATCGTGATGTATTACTTGAAACCTGGGAAGATATGCCAAATTATTTCGTAACATCGTCTTCTAAAGAAATTGGGAAAGACGAGTTACTACAATATATAGACGACACCAATACGAATCTGAAAATAGATTAACTCTTTACGTCTAAAGCATCTCTTAAGGCGTTCCCTATTAACATAAACGCCATAACTAAACTCATTATACACAATCCAGGAATTACTGCTAAATACGGCTTTCCTAGAATAATATAGTTATAGTGATCTTTTATCATTGCACCCCAACTTGCCATTGGTGGCTGTGCTCCTATACCCAAGAAACTCAGACCGCTTTCTATTAAAATGGCCGAAGCGAAATTAGCCGCACAAATAACTATAACTGGTGCCATTATATTTGGCAATATGTGTTTTGTAATAATACGGTAATCGTTATATCCTAAAGCCCTTGCGGCTGTGACATACTGCATTTCTTTGGCACTAATTATTTGACCACGAACCACACGTGCCACTTCTACCCACATGGTTAGCCCTACAGCAATAAAGACTTGCCAAAACCCTTTCCCCAAGGCCAAGGTAATTGCAATAACTAATAATAAGGTTGGGATAGACCACGTCACATTAATAATCCACATTATAATGGCATCAACCTTGCCTCCATAATATCCAGCGATACTACCTAAAGCCAAACCTATAATTAAAGAAATAAACACGGCTACAAAGCCAATAAAGAAGGATATTCTAGCTCCTACCAAAACACGACTTAATACATCTCGACCATATTTATCTGTTCCAAGATAAAATGTTTTAGAGGATACTAATTTTGAAATCTCCGATTCAGAAAACGAATTTAAATCCAGTACTTTTTCTTCACCTATCAAACCATCTGAAGCGTATTCAGTATATAATAAGGTATCGTTTTTAATACTGTGCTTTGAAATGGGAATTTCTGTCTCGGTATTAATAGTCCCAAAGAATATTTTATCGAAACTGCTTTGTGTATTTTTAATCTTGTTTGGAACCGTTAAAATATCTACCGTAAAACCAGGCGTTTCCGAATGAATAGACAAATGCATTTGATTTGCATGCTGGGAAGAATCTGGTGCCAAAACATAGGCAAATACAGAAACGAATCCCACTAATAAAATATAATAGAAACTAAAAACGCCCCAAAAATTGTGTTTAAATTTTTGGAGCGCTAATTGTTTTAACGACTGTGTTTTACCACTCATTAATTAATTTTTTGAAGATGTACCTTCTGTGGTTATCAATTCAGAACTTTTAGGCTTAGTTGCTGCCAATTCTGTTTTCACCTTATAAGACCCTTTTAAATCTTCAAGTACATTTACAGCTTCTTCTACATACACATCTTGTGTTAAGTTTTCGTGCCAACGATCGCGTTTTAATCGTAGCGTAGAATCCTTTACAAACAATGCCTCTTCGTATGGTAAAGACGTATAAGTTAGATTAGATTTATAATCTGAAATTTTATCGAAACGTTTAGCTTCCTCTTCATTAAGCTCTAATTTCTCTTTATATTTTACGTAGTTTAAATTGAATTCGTTTTCATCCATTTTCGTTTTAATCCACTTCGCATTCTCTTCAATCAACTTTAATTGCTCATTATTACTCATACGCTCCTTACTTTTAGATATCGTAGAATCGTAATCAAAATGACCATTCCATAATGTATAGTCTGCTGGAGCAATTTTATCCCATGGTAACGGATTATCCTGATCCTTTTCACCAATATCGATAAAACTATAACGATCCGGAACAACAACATCACTCTTAACACCTTCTAATTGTGTAGAACCACCATTAATTCTATAAAACTTCTGGGTAGTTAATTTAAGAGCACCAAGATCTCCATTACTGTTATTTCGAACCATACGGTTAAGATCAAGCACATTCTGAACTGTTCCCTTTCCGTAAGTTTGCTTGCTTCCTATAATAATTGCTCGCTTATAGTCTTGCATTGCTGCCGCTAAAATTTCTGAAGCAGATGCCGATAATTCGTTAACCAAAATAACTAATGGACCATCCCATTCTATAGACTCGTCTTTATCTCTTAAAATTTCTTTAGGCTCTCCTGTAGATCGCACTTGTACAACCGGTCCGTCTTTAATAAATAATCCAGCCATATCGACAACAGTCTGTAAAGATCCTCCTCCATTATTTCTTAAGTCTAAAACTAAACCTTCCATTCCGGCTTCTTTTAATCGATCTATTTCTAACTTAATATCAGATGCCGCATTTCGGTTATTATAGTTTTCAAAATCTACATAAAACTTAGGAAGGTTAATTACTCCATATTTTACATCGTCCTTAGTTACTAAAGATGACTTAGCATAGGTCTCTTCCAACTCTACAACATCTCTAACAATAGAAATATCTTCTACAGTTCCATCTACTTTTTTAATAGTTAACGTGACTTCGGTACCTTTTGGGCCTTTAATAAATTTAATAGCATCATCTAGACGCATCCCTACAATATTAACAGCCTCTTTCTCGTCTTCCTGACGTACTTTAAGAATAATATCTCCAACTTCTAGATCCCCATTTCTCCAAGCAGGTCCACCAGAAATTAGTTCCATAATCTTAACATTATCCATCTTTTTCTGAAGTCTAGCTCCAATACCTTCTAACTTTCCAGACATTTGCTGATCGAATCTATCTTTATCTTCTGGAGCGAAGTAAAATGTATGCGGATCGAAAGATTCTACCACTGCATTAACATACATAGTAAACCAATCGCTACGCTTTAAATCGTCTACATAATCTGTGTAATAATTATCTATAGATTTTAAAGTAGACTCTCTAGATTCTTTTTCCATTTCCTCATCAGATTTCACTGTATACGTTGGATCTTCCTTCTTTTTAGAACGTTCTTCGGTTTGTAAATCGTCGTAATTAGAAATTGAGGTAAACTTAAGCTGTCTTCTCCAACGGTTTTTCATGTCCTTTTTGGATTTCGCATAAGGTTTTTCTTCGTAATCTCCATCAAATTCTTCATCTATAGAATAATCGAACGGCGTACTTAATACCTCTTTATATAAAGCCTTAGACTCCTCCATTCTCTGAATTAAACGTTCGTGAGTAAGGTTAAAAAAAGCAATATCGTACTCCTTTAATTGGTCGTCTAGATTATCCTTATATTTTTCAAACTCTTTTATATCAGAGGCGTAGAAATAGCGTTTTAAAGGATCTATGCCTTTTAAATATTTAGTGTATACTTCTTCAGAAAAATTATCGTCTAAAGTTTTAGGATCGAAGTGTCCGCGTTCGAGAACATAAGTAATTACTTGAACTAATAATTTATCCTTATCTGGGTTGCTAAATGTTTTAGTGGTAAAACTGCAAGACGCGAACGCCAACATTAATAATACTACTAGGTACTTGTAATTCCTTTTCATAAGCCTATAAAAATGCATCGTATATTTTTCACTAAAGTAGAGAAAAAACTATGCCAATAAAAATCAATATAACGTAATTTTTTGTTAAACTAAACAAATTGGCCGTTTCAGCTAGAATTTATGTATTTTAGCATAGCGATTTCAAAACAAAAAAAGATGTCAAAAAAGCCCCTTATTTTGGTTGTAAACGACGACGGTATTACAGCACCAGGAATAAGAACCCTTATAAAAATAATGAATACCATTGGAGATGTTGTTGTGGTGGCTCCAGATAGTCCGCAAAGTGGTATGGGACATGCAATAACAGTAGATTCTACCTTATATGTCGAAAAAATCACGATAGACAACGGCCCTCAAAAAGATTATAGTTGCTCAGGAACTCCTGCCGACTGCGTAAAATTGGGTGTTCGTGAGATTTTAAAACGAACACCGGACCTTTGTGTTTCGGGTATAAATCACGGCTCTAATTCTTCAATAAATGTTATTTATTCTGGGACTATGAGTGCCGCTATAGAAGCTGGTATTGAAGGCATTCCGGCCATTGGTTTTTCGCTTTTAGATTATAATTGGAATGCCAATTTCGAACATTCAGAATCCTTCATAAAAACCATAACAGAAAACACCTTAAAACACGGTTTGCCACAAGGCGTAGTTTTAAACGTAAATATTCCTAATGTCCCTAAAAAAGATATAAAAGGTATTCGGGTTTGCAGACAAGCACGAGCCAATTGGGTTGAAAAGTTTGATAAAAGACAAAGCCCAATGGGAAAAGATTACTACTGGCTTGCTGGTAAATTTGTAAATTTAGATCAAGGTGAAGATACCGATGAGTGGGCCTTAGGACATAATTATGTTTCTGTGGTACCCGTTCAATTTGACTTAACAGCCTACCAAAGTATTAGGCAGATTAACACATGGAATTTAAATGATTAAAAAAGAAGTTTTTATCGGGTTTTTAGTCGGCGTTATCGCCAATGCCATGGGATTATTTTTAGCCGCAAAATTCCTAGGAAGAGGAGACGATGCTATGACTGTGATAGAAGCCGCCGCCGCTGAAGGATTTTTAGGAAAACTAACTAGCTTAGGTGCTATTTTAAACTTAGTCGCTTTTTTTATTTTTATAAAAAAGAGGCAGGATTATAGAGCTCGAGGCGTAATTTTAGCCACGGTTTGTATTGCTATACTTACATTTACTTTTAAATTTTTATAATGAAATATTACATTATTGCAGGAGAAGCCTCGGGAGATTTACACGGCTCGAACCTAATGAAAGCGTTACAGAAAGTAGATAAAAACGCTAACTTTAGATTTTGGGGTGGGGATCTTATGCAAAATGTTGGAGGTACTTTAGTGAGTCACTATAAAGAACGAGCGTTCATGGGATTTGCAGAAGTCATTACCAATTTATCAAAAATTTTAAAAGCCATATCGTTTTGCAAGGAAGATATAAAGGCGTACAATCCTGACGTTATCGTGTTTATAGATAATTCTGGATTTAATTTACGCATTGCTAAATGGGCTAAGCAACAAAATTATCGAACAAATTATTATATTTCTCCCCAAGTCTGGGCGTCTAGAGCAAAACGTGTTGAAAACATTAAGCGCGATATCGATGCGATGTATGTTATACTTCCTTTTGTAAAACCCTTTTATGCCAAGTATGGTTATGATGTTACCTTTGTAGGGCACCCCTTAATTGACTCTATTGCAGATCGCACTCAAGTAGATGAATATAAATTTAGAACAGAGCACGGATTAAGTGAAAAACCTATAATTGCCCTTTTACCAGGAAGCAGAAAGCAAGAAATTAACAAAATGCTTACTGTAATGCTTAGTTTAATTGACGATTACCCAGATTACCAATTTGTAATTGCCGGAGCGCCGAGTCAAGATTTTGAATACTACCAACAATTTATTAAAGGAAGTAACGTTCATTTTATAGCTAATAAAACTTACGATTTATTAAGTGTATCTTTTGCGGCATTAGTAACATCTGGAACGGCTACTTTAGAAACTGCTTTATTTAAAGTACCTCAGGTGGTATGCTATAAAGGGAGCTGGTTGTCTTACCAAATTGGTCGTCGAATTATTAAGTTGAAATATATTTCTTTGGTGAATTTAATTATGGATAAACCTGTAGTTAAAGAACTAATTCAAGATGAGTTTAACACTAAAAACTTAAAGAAAGAACTTAATATTATTCTTGATGATTACGAGCGTACAAAGTTTTTTATTAATTATTACGATTTAGAGAAGAAGCTTGGTGGCAAAGGAGCCAGCAGGAAAACAGCTGAACATATTTACAACGGACTAAAATCACATTCTTAAAAATGCAGAAATTATCTTTTATACTTTGCTTACTTCTTTGTGTGAGTAGCTGTAAATCTTCTAAAAGATCTAAATCTTATTCATCAGCCAATGCTACAACGACCTCAAAAAACATTGAAAATACGCAATCCAGAATTGATAATGATCGGGTAATTTTAGCTCCAAAAAACGAGGCCGAATTAAAATCTTTAGGCATAGAATTAGTCGATTTCGCAAAGCAATTTGAAGGTGTTCGCTACAAATATGGTGGTACAACAAAAAAAGGTATGGATTGTTCTGGCTTAGTTTTTGAAACTTTTAAAGCTTATAATATCGAACTTCCACGTGTTTCCAGAGACATGGCTAAAGAAGGTATAAAAATAGATCTGGAAGATGTTAAAGAAGGTGATTTGTTGTTTTTTCATACCAATTCCAGGAGTAACACTATTAATCATGTTGGTTTAGTCGTAACATCTAGAATCGGACAAATAGAATTTATACACTCTACAACTAGTAAAGGTGTAATAACATCCTCATTAGCAGAACGCTACTGGTATCATTCTTTTAAAGAAGCACGTCGAATACTCTAATTATTAGTATCTTACTGTTATGAAGTTAAGTCGCTTTATAATAGTAAAACTCACAATATTCCTTATTATTGGAATCTGTTTAGGTTTTTATAGACCTATTCCATTTCTATGGAGTGCATTATCTTCCTCGATATTACTTTGCCTTCTTTTTTTACTGTATTGGATAAATTTGTCTCGTTTTAAACCGTCTATCGGGTTTGGAATGGTCGCCGTATTCCTTACCGTATCCATAGGGATTTTGAGTGTACATGTTCATAATCAGAAATTACAGTCAACGCATTATACTCTTGTAAAAGCTCCTGTAAAACAAATTACTTTTAAGATTAGCGATGTTCTTAAATCGAATACATACTACGACAAATACAAGGTTGAGATTCTAAAAATTAACGGCCTTCCTGTAACAGGCACATCCCTTTTAAATGTACAACGCGACAGCTTACAAAAAGTTATAGATATTGATGATATTTACATCACCTCCAGCGCTTTTAAAGACATTCTTCCACCTTTAAATCCGAATCAATTTAATTATAAATCGTATTTAGAACGACAGTACATATACCATCAAATTACAACAACTCGAAAGTACCTATTTCATCTTCCAAGTGAGCCATCTACGCTTTCGGGTCTGGCTCATCGTATTAACACATTCGTAAATTCCAAGTTAAAAACGTATCCGTTTGGAACCGACGAACTTGCTGTAATAAATGCATTATTACTAGGACAAAGGCAAGATATTTCTGAAACATTATATACAAATTACACCAAAGCAGGTGCAGTACATATTTTGGCAATATCGGGATTACATGTCGGAATTTTATTATTGATTTTAAACTATATATTATCGCCACTCGAGCGTCTACCTTATGGTAGAGGATTAAAAACCATTCTTGTTATTATCTTAATGTGGTGCTTTGCTATTTTAACAGGATTATCTCCATCGGTAAGTAGGGCTACTTTAATGTTCACATTGGTTGCCATTAGCTTAAATTGGAATCGGCCAAATAACACATTTAATACTGTAGCGATTTCCGCCTTTCTACTGTTATTATGGAATCCTATGTTACTTTTCGATGTAGGCTTTCAGTTAAGCTATTTAGCCGTTTTAAGTATTGTGGCACTTCAACCTAAATTAAATAGATTATGGTTTCCAAAATATAAACTTATTAATTTACTTTGGAATACACTTACCGTAACTGTTGCTGCTCAAGTTGGCGTTTTGCCGTTAAGCATCTACTATTTCCATCAGTTTCCAGGACTATTTTTCCTTTCTAATCTCATTATAATTCCCTTTCTAGGTTTCATTTTAGGCTTTGGTATTCTCATACTACTCATGGCAACACTTGGAATATTACCTAATGTAATGGCTATACTTTTTAATAAAATAATTGGCTTTATGAATACCATTATACAATGGATTGCGAATCAAGATCAGTTTATTTACAGTGCCATTTCTATAAAGTTAAATACAGTCATTGTGCTTTATGTATTAATTATAGGTTTCATCTACGTATTATTTACTCCCAAATATAAATCGATCGTTATCACTTTAATCGCATGTATAATTCTGCAATGCACTTTGCTTTACAATCGGGTTGCTATAAACGCTACAGAATGGATTCTGTTTCATAAAACCAGAGAAACAATATTGACGCACAGAATAGATAGACAACTTGATATGTTTACTGCAACCGATTCTACACAATCCTTGCATACGTATCCGTTAAAGGATTATGCCATATATAAAGGCATAGAAACGGCTCAAACCAAACCTTTAAAAGCTGTCTATTCTATTAACAACAAGAACATATTAATAGTTGACAGTTTAGGCGCCTATAACGTAAGGTCTTTTAACCCCTATTATGTCTTACTTAGCAATTCTCCTCAAATAAATTTAAACCGTTTAATAGACTCTTTAAGACCCCAAGAAATTATTGCTGATGGCAGTAATTACAAATCGTATATCGCACGGTGGGAACAGACCTGTAAAAACAAAAAAATCCCTTTTTACCAAACTGGCAAAAAGGGAGCTTATATATTTAAATAAGATGTGTTATTATTCAACAAATTCAGGAACAAAACTTTCAAAATATGCATTAGCACTTTCTTGAGTTTGCAACTCTTTGTATTTATCACTATGAAATAACTTTAAGTAGACTTCTAATTGTTGTGGTTGCTGGTAGCCACGAACTGGAGCGATAACTTGCGCGTCCTCATCTAAAAACACGATAGTTGGATAAGCATCTACTCCCAATGCTCTTGTAAATTCATGAACGCCATTTCTTCTATTTTTTTTTGCTTCGTCGTAATTAGGATTACCATAAGTAGTTCCCTGATAGGTTATAGACTCTGGTCCTTCGGCATCAAATTTAACGGCATAATAATTTTCGTTTACATACGCAGCAACATCTTTATTCTGAAATGTATTTTTATCTAACATTTTACAAGGACCACACCAATTGGTATACGCATCCATCATAATTTTTTTTGGAGCTGTTTTCTGAAGTTCTAAAGCTTCATTAAAACTTAACCAATTAATCTCCTGTGCATTTATAATTCCTACTGAAAACATAAGAACCATTAAACATAAACTTTTTCTCATCAACTTAACATTTTTTATTCTCATTCTTAAAAATAGTGTATTCACCATAATGGTCTAAAATATAAAAAGCATCTTACAAAGAAGATGCCTTTTATTATATAAATATGTTAATTTTTAGTGAACGCCGTGCATTAACTTATTCACCTTAGGTGTTAATGCCATAATTAATAATCCTGCAACAATTGGCACAATTGTAAAGATTAGAAAAAATGTACTCATATCGTAAGCTGCTGTAATTTTATCGATTAATCCCCCCATCATACCAGCTGCTTTATTACCTAAACCAACAGCAATATACCATAACCCAAACATTAGTCCGATTTTGGCTGCAGGTACTAATTTACTTACATAAGACAATCCTACAGGCGATAATGATAATTCTCCTAATGTATGAAGCAGATAAGCTAAAATTAACCAAACCACACTAACCGATGCGGTTTGTGCTCCTTGAGGTATGCTTGCCGATCCATAAGCTAATACACCAAATCCTAATCCAAGTAAAATTAAACCAATTCCGAACTTAACCGTTGCTGGCGGATTGTATTTACTTTCCCAAATTTTTGAAACTAACGGTGCAAATGCAATGATATAAAACGAATTTAAAATTCCGAACCAAGATGCAGGAATCTCTGTACTTTCTTCAGAAAACTGAGATTTCAACATGTAAATTACAATCCCCCAAATAATCGCAAAACTTAAACCTAAAGCTAAATTAGATACCTTGTATTTACTAAAGGTTATTCTGAATAATTGGAATAATACATATGTAATAATCATTAACGGAATAACAGTAAGCAGTGTGTTTGCTATTCTAAATACATTAGCAGACGTTCCTTCTAAAACACGATCGGTATAATCTGATGCAAAAATAGTCATAGCCCCACCAGCTTGCTCGAATGCAGCCCAAAAGAAGATGGTAAAGAATGCTAATATTCCCACTACAATGTATCGATCTGCCTGAATATTGCTAGGAACAACTTCTTCTTTTTGCGTATCTAATTCTTTATGACTGGCATCAAAAGCAAGTGTATCTTTTGGCGATAAACCAATTCTTCCAAAAATAGTTTGGGCTAACCAAAATTGAATCATTCCTAAGAACATAAAAATTCCAGCTAATCCAAATCCGTAATGCCATCCTATAGATTCACCAACATAACCACATAATAAAATCCCTAAAAAAGCTCCAGCATTTACTCCCATATAAAATATGGTAAAGGCTCCATCTTTCTTGTCTTGAGCGTTTTTATAAACTCCGTTAATAATAGATGTAATATTCGGTTTAAACAATCCGTTTCCTGCGACTAATAGTCCAATACCTAGATATAAACTCCAAGGTGTGTCGAATGCCATGGCCGCGTGACCCAAAGTCATAATTAATGCTCCAATAGCTACAGAACGCCTGTATCCTAAAAACTTATCGGCTAGTAGACCTCCCAAAATTGGAGAAAAATATACTAACATAGTATATGTTCCGTAAAGTCCCAAAGCATCTTCCCGACTCCATGCCCAACCGCCGTCGATTATAGCAGACGTTAAGAAAAGCACCAAAATGGCACGCATTCCGTAGTAAGAAAAACGTTCCCACATTTCGGTGAAAAATAATACAAACAACCCAGAAGGGTGACCCATTAAAAGTTGTCGGTTCATATCGGAACCTTCAAATCTAAAATTTGTTGCACTCATTATTACATATTTTTAAATATACCTCGTTTAAATAGCGCCTGGTTTAATGTGCTACTTCACGCTCGTCATCTTCGGCACCATGCGTAAGCACCTCTAATTTTTTTCTGAATATTAACATAACTAATCCAAAAACAACACAGAAGATAGCGATACCAGTGAATATGGTAAATTCACCTAAACTTTCTGAAGCTTCCCCTAGAGTTCCTGCCAATTTATTTCCAATACCAGTCATTGCGAAATATACACCCATAATTAAAGACGCATATTTAACCGGTGCTAATTTTGTGATGTATGATAAAGCCACTGGAGATAAAGATAATTCTCCAATTGTATGGAATAAGTAAGCCAATACTAACCAATACATAGCCGATCCTCCTTGACCATCTACTATAGGTCCGTTAGCATTAAATTGTGCCGCAGCCGCTGTCATGAAAAAGAATCCCATTCCCATTATAATAAGACCTACAATCATTTTAAAAAGTGATGTAGATACTTTACCTTTTAACTTTCTGTGTGCCCAATAACCAGCAACCGTTGTTCCTAATAAAATAATAAACATGGCATTAAAAGATTGGAACCATGATGCAGGAAACTCCCACCCCATTATCATTCTGTTAGTTTTTTCTGAAGCATAAATATTCATTAAACCTCCAGCTTGTTCAAAAGCTCCCCAAAACACTATCACTAAAAAGAACGAAATAAATAAAACTATAATTCTATCTTTTTCAATTTTAGTCAATGGCTTATCTAAAATTTCTTGATCTGCTAAACCTTCAGCATTTTCTTCATGACTTAAAGTATCATGTAAATACTTCTGACCAGCGATATATTGAATTAAACCTAACGTCATTCCTATTCCGGCTAAACCGAAACCGTAATGCCATCCGTAAACTTCACCTACATATCCAACGATTATACTAGATAAAAAGGCACCTATATTAATACCAATATAAAAAATAGTAAATCCTTTATCTCGTCGTATATCACCTTTTTTGTAAAGACCTCCTACCATGGTAGAAATGTTTGGCTTTAATAAACCAACTCCTAAAATAATTAATCCTAGACCACTATAAAATGCCCACATTTCTTCAACTGCAAGAATACCATGTCCTGCAACTAACAGAATTCCTCCATAAAGTACGGCTTTCTTTTGTCCGAAAAACTTATCGGCAAGCCAGCCTCCTGGGATTGATGCTACATATACTAACATAGTATAAGTTCCATATAAGGATAAGGCTTCTCCATTGGTCCAACCTAATCCTGCATTCGCATCTTTAGTTTCGGCTACTAAATACAGTACTAAGATAGCACGCATACCGTAATACGAAAAGCGTTCCCACATTTCTGTAAAGAACAATACATATAGTCCTATAGGATGACCAAATATTTCTTTCTGTTTAACATCAATCGATTCTGTCATGTGTAATTTTATTAGTTATAAGTTATACGTTATAAAGGGTTTTCTGTTTATAATTTATCGCCTAAAGTGCGATCTAAAAAATTAGTCATCTTAGTATACAAATGTAATCTTGTGTTACCACCATAAATACCATGATCGTTATCTGGGTACAACATCCATTCGAATTGTTTATTCGCTTGAATTAAAGCCTCTATCATTTGCATAGAATTCTGTACATGCACATTATCGTCTCCAGTTCCGTGAACGAGTAGAAAATCTCCTTTCAATTTGTCAACATGATTAATTGGAGAATTTTCGTCGTAACCCGAAGCATTTTCTTGAGGAGTAGTCATGTAACGTTCTGTATAAATAGAATCGTAAAATCTCCAACTGGTCACGGGTGCAACTGCAATTGCCATTTTAAACACATCGTTTCCTTTAAAGATTGCATTACTACTCATAAAGCCACCAAAGCTCCATCCCCAAATCCCAATACGCTCCTTGTCAATATACGACAAATCTCCTAATTGTTTTGCTGATTGAATTTGGTCTTCCAATTCGAATTTACCCAATTCTTTTTGTGTAGATTTTTTAAATGCAGCACCTTTAAACCCTGTTCCGCGACCATCGACACAAGCAACGATATAACCTTTTGAAGCTAACATTTCGTACCACATATCGTTAGCACCTAACCAAGTATTAGAGACGCTTTGAGATCCTGGTCCAGAATATTGAAACATTAGTAACGGATACGTTTTAGAAGCATCGAAATGAGATGGCTTAATCATCCACATATTTAAATCGTTACCATTAACTTTAATTGTACTAAATTCCTTTGGAGAGATATCGTATGCTTCTAATTTATCCGATAACGCTTTATTGTCTTTAATAACCTTAATAACTGCTCCTGTTTTTGAATTGTTTAGAGTATATAAAGGCGGTGTATTTGCATTAGAGAATGTATTAATAAAATAGGTGAAATCTGCGCTAAAAGAGGCCGCATTTGTTCCTACTTTATTAGATAAATGAATTTTCTTTTTACCATTTAAACCAATGCTGTATACATCGCGGTTAATTGATCCGTTTTCTACAGACTGATAAAAAATACGTTTCGATTTTTTGTCAAAACCATAATAATTAGTCACTTCCCAATCTCCTTTAGTGATTTGATTGATTAGCTTTCCATCTTTTTTATAGTGATAGATATGGTTGTATCCGTCTTTTTCGCTCGTCCAAATAAAACTATTATCATCTAAGAAGGTTAAATTATCGGTAATATCTACATACGCATCATCTGTATCTGTAAGCACTAATGTAGCCGACATGTCTGAAGCATCAATCATCCATAAATCCAATTCGTTCTGATGTCTATTGGTATACTGCGCACTTAAAATATCTGCCTCGTTTGTCCATTTAATTCTAGGAATATAAAAGTCGGAATAGTTCTTATCTAATATTACTTCGGCTGTTTTATCTGTTTTTAGGTTATAAACATGAAGTGACACTTCTGAATTCGCCTCACCTGCTTTTGGATATTTAAACACATTTTGTTGCGGGTATAGCGCTGTGCCGTAAATGTCCATAGAAAATTCAGGAACTTCAGATTCATCAAATCGGATAAATGCAATTTTATCACCTGTAGCATTCCATTCAAAGGCACGAACAAAAGCAAATTCTTCTTCGTAAACCCAGTCTGTAATTCCGTTTATAATTTTATTATCTACACCATCCGATGTAAATTTTGTGGTTTCACCAGTATTTAAATCTTTAATAAACAGATTATTGTTTAATCCGTAAGCTACTTTGGTACCATCTGGAGAAAAAGTAGGTTCTTGAATCTTTTCATCAGAAATCGCTATAACTTTATTAGTAGCGGTGTCGAAAACAAAATATTTTCCTAAAGTCGAACGTCTAAAAATAGATTCTACTTCTGTAGCCAAAAGCACTTTACTTTCGTCTTCACTAAACGTATAATCTGTAAAATAGGCAATCTCTGATAAGTTTCCAGAATTCACCAAAGACTTCTCTTTACTTAAGGTTTTATAATCGTAGATATCGATAGAAGAGGTTCTCGATTTACCATCGAAATTTAATACAGAATACTCCTGACCATTGGCCATAGAATGTAAAGATTGCATGCGCTCTGTTCTAAAACCGCCTTTCCAAATATCTTCTAAATTAATTTGTTTTTCTTGTGCTGAAACTAAACCTGATGTTAAAACAAACAACAGTAATAATGGAGAATAATACTTCACGTATAATTATTTATAAATTAGTTAAAAATAGGGAATTTTCAAAGGCTCCGAATTTAGTAAAAATTAACCGAATTCACACCTCAATTTTTAGTTTAAATGAGCAATACAGCGGTTTAAAACCATAAATTAGCTTATATTAATACTATCTTTGCAGGATTAAATAAAAAATTGAATGAGTAAAACGATTTCAGGTTTTTCAAAACTATCTAAGTCAGAAAAAATAGATTGGCTTGTTAATGCGTATTTCGACAAGCAAGAAGATACCAAAACTATTTTAAAACAATATTGGAATTCTAATACTAAACTACAACAACTACACGACGAGTTTATAGAAAACACCATAACAAACTATTATTTACCATTAGGTGTCGCTCCTAATTTCTTAATTAACGACAAGCTTTACACCATCCCAATGGCTATCGAAGAAAGTTCTGTCGTTGCTGCCGCAAGTAAGGCCGCTAAGTTTTGGTTGGATCGAGGCGGATTTAAAACCTCGGTAATCTCCACCACTAAAATCGGACAAGTACACTTTATATATAAAGGAGATCACGCGCGTTTAAAAGAGTATTTTAATACCGTTAAATCTAAACTTTTAGAAGCTGTAAAACCACTTTCTAAAAACATGGAAAAACGTGGTGGTGGTATTTTAGATATTGAGTTACGCGATAAGACAGCCGCTATTCCTAACTATTTTCAGTTACATGTCTCATTTGAAACTGCTGATGCCATGGGAGCGAATTTTATTAACTCGTGTTTAGAACAATTTGCTAAAACATTTAAATCTGAAGCTCTAAATTTTGAAGGTTTCACCACTGAAGAAGCCAACATAGAGATTATAATGAGCATACTTTCTAATTATGTTCCAGACTGTTTAGTTCGAGCAGAAGTAAGTTGTAAAGTTGAAGAATTAACCGAAAACAAATCTATACCTGCCGATGTTTTTGCTAAGAAGTTTATACAAGCTGTAAAGATTGCCGAGATAGAACCTTACCGTGCCGTAACGCACAACAAAGGCATAATGAATGGTATTGATGCCGTTGTACTAGCTACTGGAAACGACTTTAGAGCGGTAGAAGCTGGCGTACATGCTTATGCCTCTAGAAACGGATCGTATAGCAGTTTGTCTCATGCTAAAATAGAAGATGGCATATTCACCTTTTGGATGGAAATACCGTTAGCGCTAGGTACTGTAGGTGGTTTAACAAATTTACATCCGTTAGTAAAACTCTCTTTAGAGATGCTAGATAAGCCAAATGCAAAAGAGCTCATGCAGATTGTAGCTGTGGCTGGTTTAGCCCAAAATTTCGGAGCATTACGTTCGTTAACTACTACAGGAATTCAGGAAGGCCACATGAAGATGCATTTAATGAATATATTAAATCAGTTGGAAGCAAATCCTGAAGAAAAAACAGCCATAGTAAATCATTTTAAAACACATACGGTTTCACATAGTGCAGCTGTAGAAGCTTTAGAAAAATTACGCCAATAATGGAGACATTTTATAGCAATGGAAAACTTTTAATCACTGCAGAATATTTGGTTTTAAACGGAGCTAAAGCTTTTGCATTACCAACTAAATTCGGGCAATCATTAACGGTTGAGCCACATGCAGATGCAGGCATACATTGGCAAAGTTTTAATAGTGAGAATGAAGTTTGGTTAGACACACAGCTTAGTTATAGCAAACAAGCGCTTGTTCCTGATATAGAAAATGATCTTACCTTAAGATTGGTGTCTATATTAAATGTAGCTAAACAATTAAATCCTGATTTCCTAAAACAAGAGAAAGGTTTAAATGTAAAAACCTACTTAGACTTTCCTACAAATTGGGGTTTAGGCACATCGTCTACTTTAATAAATAACATTGCAAATTGGGCTACCGTTAATCCCTATAAACTTCTAGAACTCACATTTGGTGGTAGCGGTTACGATATTGCCTGTGCGTCTAATAATACACCAATTACGTATACATTAGATAAAAAATCGCCCATTGTTAATCCTGTTATTTTTAAACCTGAGTTTTCTAATCACATCTATTTTGTGCATTTAAATATGAAGCAAAATAGCCGTGAAGGTATTGCGCATTATAAATCAAATCCTTCTGATAAATCTGAAGCGATTAAAGCCATCAATACAATTACAGAAGACTTATTACACTGTACCAATTTAAACGCTTTTAACACCCTAGTAGATGCTCACGAAACTATAATTGCCGACATAGTGAATTTGAATCCCGTGAAAGCTTCTTTGTTCTCTGATTTCTCAGGAAGCATTAAAAGTTTAGGGGCTTGGGGCGGAGATTTTGTTATGGTATCGTCTGCAGAAAATCCAACCGATTACTTTAAACAGAAAGGATATCACACCATCTTGTCTTATCAAGACATGATATTATAAAACAAAAAAAATCCTCATCTAACGATGAGGATTTTTTATTCTAGGTAATCTGTAATTTATTGTACAGACTCTGCTCTATTATCTTCAATTTCTGAAGCATCTTTTAAAGCTTCGTATAACTTAGTATTTACAGCATTTGCTTTTTGTTGTCCAACGCGGTTAGCAAAAGCTTGGTAGTTATCTAACTCTGTAGCTGCTGAAACTTTAGTAACTTCAACCATATACACTCCATTTTCTCCAACTACTAATTTAGAGGTTTCTCCTTCTTTTAAACCGAAAGCTGCACCAACAATAATTGGTTCTCTACCCGCACCAGAAATAGTAGGGTTTTTCATGTTTATAGAAGACGCTGTTTTAACCGTTTGATTTTCTTCTGAAGCTAATTCATCTAAAGTAGTCGCTTTTACACGGTCTATTATTAATGCGGCTTTTTTCTCTTTACGAATTTTAGGAACAACAATTGCAGATGCATTATCTGTAGACATTAAACCTGCTTCGTTTTTATTTGTAAGTTGAACGATTGCATATCCACCAGAGATATTGAAACGTTTAACATCTCCTACTTTAGTTTCTTCGTCAAATGTCCAACGTACGATTTGACGCTGATTGCTTAATCCAGGAATATTTTCTTGAAGAATTTCAATTCCTTTTACTGGACGAACAGAATAGTTATTTTCTTTAGATACTGCTTGGAAATCTTTATCTGCTACAGCGATTTCAAATTTAGAAGCATCTCTAAATACTTTATCTATTGTTGCATCAGAAGGCTCGATTTCTCTAGCGATAGTTGCAATTTTAACAGCGCGTTCTGTAGCTGTTTGATCTAATATTTCAATAACGTGAAAACCGAAATCTGTTTTTACAACACCGATATCACCTTTACGATTTTCGAAAGCATAGTCTCTAAATTCTGGCACCATTGCATTGTATGTAAACCAGTCTAAAACACCATCGTTTTCATTACTTACTTTATCTGCAGATAATGATAATACATCTGCAAATTTAGAAGGATTTCCTTTTATAACAGCCATTATACTATCTGCTGTTTTTTTAGCTTCAACTTGCGTTTGAACAGTTTCTACTGTAGCCGCACGAGATCCTAAAAACGGAATTAAAATATGTCTAGCTTTAGCTGAGTCTGGTAAGAATTTTTCTTCAACTAATTTAGATAATTTAAAGAAGCCATTATCTTTATAAGGTCCGAATGTACTTCCTACACTCTTGTTATATAAGTTATCTGTTAAGTTTTTTGGTAACGCCGATTTGAAAACAAAACGGTTATCGTATTTAATATCTGAATTAGAATTTACAAATGTTTCTACATCCTTAACCTGAGCAAATCCTAAAATAGTATCGTTGGTTTTTGTAAGATCGTTATAAACTACAGAGTTGTTTAACATGTTAGTTAATGAAGTAGAAATCTCTTTTTCATCTTCTAATGAAGCAACTTCTCTAAATTCCACATAATTAATATCTCTAGAAGCTTCTACTTGAAATTCTTTTTTGTGATCTTTTATGTAACTAGAAATTTCCGATTTAGACACCGCAACAGTACTATCTGATATCGCGCTAAAAGGAATTTGTACATATTTAATATCAACCTTGTTATTTTCTAAACCATGCTCCACTTTACCCTCTGCTAAAGTTCCAGTTACACCAGCCTTTACCATATTAATATAGTCTTGTTGCATACCTGCTGCAGCGATAGATTGTTCGTAATCTACCCATTGTTGGTAACCTTCGGCAGACGTTGCTTTTAATGTAGCAATGTATTCATTAAGCTTATTTTCATCAAATAAACCAGCTTCGTTTTGAAATTCTGGGCTACCTGCTAAATTTGTTTTTAACAAGTTTCTCATTTGGTCACGTTCTACCGTAAATCCTAAAGAGTTGTATTGAGACTCCATTACAGCTTGTCTTAATTCTTGATTCCAAACCGTATTCATTGCTTGTGTGTTAGTCACACCCTGTCCCATTTGTCTTTGTGCGAATTCTACTTTACGCAAAAAGTCTTCTCTAGAAATTTCTTTCCCATTTATTGTAGCAACAACACTCTGAGATTTATTTGCTAATGCATCACCATTTTGGAATAAACCAGAAAGTACAAAAGAGAATAAAGCTAAAGCGATAATAAGGATTAAGAAAAGTGAACGTTGTCTAATTTTATTTAAAACTGCCATTGGTCATTTAAATTATATGAAATATTGGGCGCGAAAATACCATTTTCCTTTTAATTATAAAAGGAGAAAACATCAATAATTCATTTAATTTGTACCAATTAGGGAATTTATTCTCCCTTTACAATGGTAAGTGCGACTAAGTCAATTTTAGTATTGGACACTTCTAGAATACTAAAGCGAAAATCGCCTATAACGACAACTTCATTTTTACTTGGAATTTCTTCAGTATGATTTACAATAAAGCCTCCTAAAGTGCCGTAGTTTTCACTCTCAGGAATATTTAATTTGTAATTTTCGTTTAAATAATCGATTTCGAATCGGGCAGAAAAAGTATAATTCTCATCGTCTATTTTTTCTTCAATTAAGTCAATGGTATCGTGCTCGTCTTCAATTTCACCAAACAATTCCTCTACAATATCTTCAACAGTCATTATTCCAGATGTCCCACCATATTCGTCTATAACCACCGCAATACTTTTACGCTTTTTAATCAGAATACTTAATATATCCTTCACTAACATGGTTTCTGGTACAAACTCTACAGGAAGTAAAATAGACTTTATTGTTTTGGGCTTTTTAAAAAGCTCGAACGAATGCACGTATCCAAGAATATCGTCTATGGTATCTTTATATACTATAATTTTAGAACAGCCGGTTTCTGTAAACAGACTATTTAAAACTCGTGGAGATTCCTGAATTTCGACTGCAATTATTTCTGTTCTAGGCACCATGACTTCACGGGCTTTCACTTCGGAAAATTCTAGCGCATTTTGAAATATTTGAATTTCAGAATCGACTTCGTCATGCTCTTCAACAGACTTCATTTGTTCTGTAATATAGTTTCCTAATTCTACCTTGGAAAATGCCAGTTGCACTTGGTCGCCTTCCGTTTTAAAGAAACGTCTCAATACAAAATTAGATACCCAAAGTACAAAGTCTGATATCCAAGAAAAGAAACCATAAAATATGTAAGCCGGAACTGCAAAAAATTTAATTAATGTATTAGCATATATCTGAAAGAATACTTTTGGTAAAAATTCGGCAGTTATTAAAATAACTAGTGTAGATATAACGGTTTGTGTTAACAAACTTAAATCATTCAACATATAAGTAATAAATGTCGAATTTGATGGTAACATGGATTGAAACCAATTAACGAGCAAATCGCCCATAAAAAACCCATAGATAACCAAAGCAATATTGTTACCAATTAGCATGGTTGCAATAAACTTTGAAGGTTTAGCCGTAAGTCTTGTTAAGACATTAGCTAAAAATCCATCTTGTTTTTTCTCGATTTCGATATGTATTTTATTGGAAGACACATAGGCAATTTCCATACCCGAAAAAAAAGCAGATAGAATTAACGATACTACGATAATGATGATTTCTGGACTCATCTAAAACAATTAGTCTTTATTATCGAATTTCTTGTTGAACCTCTTCCTGAAGAAAAACATAAATATAGCGGCACCAGCAAGCAATAACGATCCATAATCTACAACTCCTGTTATCATGTATTTATTTACAACCTGATATAAGAACACAACGGCAAATATTAAATATGCGTATTGAAAGAACTTAAATGATTTATTCATGGTAAAAATTTAATTTGAAACAAAGGTAACTAAATTATTCATCAAGTGTGATAATTCCATTAATTTCAAGAACTTCTGCTTCTTTAAAGTTAGCATCAGAATCGAAACCATTTCCATGTATTAAATCGCCATCTGTTCTAAAGGTTACAGGCTGGTTGGTAGATAACCATTGTTTGTTTTGGTCGTAGTATAACTGATCGCCAAACAGAGTATCGTTTAGGTAGGTCGCTAATACAACATTCCCTTGTAAATCGATTAAACCCGTTTTGTCGTACGCTATAGCATAATCGGCTAAAACCGTACTTTTATTATTGTCTTTATCGAATAGATATAATGTAATGCCTTCTGTAAATTCCGAATATGGAAATTCTCGATTAGAATAATCTAGCATTTTCGGACTAATTAAATTGGCTTTTACTTTTCCTGAATCGGTATATTTAAGGTCGATATTCTCTGCTATACCCACTGGAACATTAAAGGCAACCTCTGGTTTTAAATCTACAGCACAGGAAAAAAACATGGTCATAGCAAAAGCTATGACCATGAAAAAAATATTATGATGTTTTGATAACATATTAAATGTTTGGTACTGTTACGCTAGAACCAATCCAACATCCGATTTTAATGGTTTGACCACCATTTCCTTCAGAGAAGATATCAGATTTTTGCGGTGCTTTAGCTCTATAACTTGTAGCCGATTGCGCTGCGTGAGATTTTAAAGTTGGATCTACACGTCCTGCCTTTGCTGCTTCGTCTGCTGCTAACCAGAATACAGCACGTTTGTTAAATGTTGTTGTTCCACAATCGTTAGCACTTGCGGCATACATTGCTGCAATTTGTAAGTGAGGACGACCGTTAGATGGGTTTAAACTTAAAGACTCACGGTAATAGCTTCTAGCTTTAGAATATACGCCGCTTCTCTTTAACTTATCTGCAATCTTACTATATAATTTTGCTTTCTTGTAGTTGTCTGTTTCTAAACTTAATGCTTGCTCGTAGTATTTAAGAGCTTCGCTAGATTTGTTTTCTTTATCTTTTAATAACCCTAAGAAGTATGCAGAGTTTGCAGATGGGTTTAAATCGTGATATGCATTTACTATTTTAAAGTATAATGGGTCACTAGTACAATCTTTCTCAGACATTTTACCAGCTGCTCTTTGTAACCAAACAGCATCTGTTTTGTTTGCTTCGAAATCTTTTTGGTATAATGGAATTAAATTCTCACAGTTTGCACGTTCACCTAATTTACCATTAATACTGCCGCTGATCTGATCGTATGCTTTCAAATAACTTTCATAAGGTCTTTTACGTTTTATCTCTGCACTAGTTAATGGCGTACCTGATTCTTCCTTAGCAATAATCTTATTTAAATCTTCAGAGAAATTTTTAACCTCTTCGTCTACACGTTCAGTAACATCATCGTATTTATTAAATAAATCTTGAGCTGTTTTTTGTTTAGCATCATACAAATCTACCATTAAAGAAAAGTATGTATATAAACCTTTAGGATTTTTAAAGTGTTCCTTGTCTGTAGTATATGCTTTATCAAATGCATTATAAACTTCAAGGTCAGACAATCCTAATTCTGCTTTATTATCATACATTAACTGAGCTTTATCAGTTAAAACCTCACCTTGAGTAGTTCTAGATGGGAAATTTACCAATTCTTCATCCCATAGTTTCATTAGATCTTCTATGTAAGCCTTTTTTTCTGCTCCGGTAGAATTCTCAATTTTATAATCTAAAATTTTGTTACCATCAATAATAATTGCTTTATTATATTTAGGACATGCTTTCCTTACTTCCATCCAAGGCGTATAAGCTGCATCAAAATTCTTTGCTTTCACATATTCGTGAAAAATAGACAATTTGGTAGGACATTCTTCTTGACCTTGTGCGAAACTGTTAGTCAGTCCCAAGCATAGCAATGCTACTATTAAAGTAACTTTCATTTTCATAATTTTTATTTTTGCGTAATAGTTAATCAAATTTTCGTTTTACAAACCATCTATCATTTAAAGATAAACTTATGCTAAAGTTAATAAAGTTTTCTTGAATTAAATTCTTAGAAGTAGTACCTCTTTTTCCGAATTCAACACCAATGTTCGCATTAGAAAAAATAGTCCCTAATGGTAACCCTGCACCAAAAGATATGCCAAACTCGTTAATCTCCTCTTCATTAATCACTAAACCTGTCTTTTGAGTTCTAAAACCGGCACGATATACAACACGATTCCAGTAGCCTGTAAACGCATTATATTTCGGAATATAAAATCCTCCTACAGATAATCCAAAGGCATCTTCATACTCTACATTATTACTTTCAGTACGGTCATTAGTTACACCACTAGTATTCTCGAAGGTTGTTTCTACCCCGACAAACCAATGTCTTGGTTGTCCGATTCCTGTTCCTATAGAAAACCTTGAGGCCACATCTACATCTGTTTCTAACAAGCCTGCATCAATAAGCGATTGCTCGCCATCTATAGTACTTACTACAGTTTCTGTTTGCGCCGCTGAATTTACAATAACCGTAGAAAATGATCTAGAATTTTTAGACTTAAAAGTACTACTAGGTGCATACGTTGCTGAAGACACCCATTCAAAGTCATCGAAAATAAGTGTTTTATAGGTCATACCAAAATTAAAACTTAATCCGCTTAAATCCGATCTATTATTTTGTCTTGTTTGGTAACTTATTAATTGGCCATCGGTATCGTAAATATACTGAAGAATATTATTTTTAATATTCCCGAAGCCGTATTGTGCATCTACACCAATACTTAACTCTTTTGTTACTAAAAATCCTGCAGAAAGAAATGCTTTATTTAAACCACCTTCTCCTGTAAAGCGGTTTTGAAGATCGCCATTATCGTAATTTGTTTGAAGTTTATAACCTACAGATGAATAAGGCATAAGCCCAAAACCAACACCGAAGCGTCCTACTGGTAAGGATAAGGCTATATAATCGAAGGTTGAAGAACTTGCATTATCTGAAACGCCATTCTCTTCCATTGAAGAACTAGTATGACTCCCTCCAATAGAAAATTTCACTGGACGACTTTCGCCACCATACATTTTTAAATTCTCTGATGCGTAAGAAGCGGGATTGCGTAAATTAACATGTATACTATCACTGTAGATACTAAGCCCTCCCATACTTTTATTTTCGACAGTCCCTTTAAATTTAAGGTTTCCAATACCATAGTATGAATAAGGTGAAGCTGTACCACTATTTTGAGCATAACTATTAACTGCAAATGCAGCAATAAAAACTAATACAAGTTTTTTAATCATTCGTGTGAATTAAATTGTAAAATTGAGTTCAATCCTTCTAAAAGAAAATTCGAGTTCGCAAATATGCCACTTTTTAATTGCTTTGACAAGAAATTAGTGTCACCTCCTGTTAAAATAACTGTTAAATCTCTATATTTTCCTTGGTAAATTGAAATGTTCCCATCGATTTCATTTAAAATTCCAAACACTACTCCAGAATGAATGGCAGCATTTGTAGAATTTCCTACAATATCCATGGGTTCTTCCGGAATTAACAACGGTAATTTTGCCGTATAATTGTTTAAAGCCTTATATCTTAATTGTAATCCTGGAGAAATCCCACCTCCAAAATAGGTATTATCCTCAGACACAAAATCATAGGTAATGCATGTTCCTGCATCTATAACCAGTACATTTTTATTTTTATATTGCTCTACGGCGGCGCTAACCAAAGCAATACGATCTATACCCAATGTTTTAGGTGTTGCATATTGGTTAGAAAACGGTACTGGAGTGTCGTGATCTAACAGTAATACGCGACATGCTTTTTGTACAGCTAAAACATCCGATTTTGTTAAATTTCCAACCGAAGAGAGTATCCCTTTCTCTATTGCTGGATAAATTTCAATAAAATTTTGAAAATTTTTTAAAAAATTTTCTGTGTCTACTATTTTTTTATCTACAATTCTATTTGCTTCAAAAACAGCTAGTTTCACAAAAGAATTTCCGCAATCAATTATTAAATTCATAGAAAATATTTGAAATACGAATCTACGAAAGCATTTTTTTATAAAAAACATTTGGAGAAGAATAAAAAGGTTGTATATTTGCACTCGCAATTACGCACTGGTGCCTTAGCTCAGTTGGTAGAGCAAAGGACTGAAAATCCTTGTGTCCCTGGTTCGATTCCTGGAGGCACCACCAGAAAACCCTGAAAACATTATGTTTTCGGGGTTTTTGTTTTTGTAGTCATTCCTTAAAATATATCTGCACCTTAGCCAAACGCCTGTTACATACGGTTTTTTTTAAGCCAATTTTATTTCTAATTGAGACCACAATCCACGTGAAGCTTTAGTATTTTTACCATTGAACTCTATCATAAATCGTTATGGCAATCATTGGCAATATTATTAAAGGTGTTATTCAAATTAAAGACACGCTTACTCCAGAATCTAATCCTGTTGAAAATCAAAAGGAAGTTTTAAAATCACTTCTTGAAACCGCTAAAGACACGGCCTTCGGGAAACACTATAAATTTGAAGCCATTTTAGAGCATGACGATTTTCAATCTCAGTTTTCTAAAACCATTCCCTATTTCGATTATAATAAAATAAACGACGAATGGTGGTACCGCTTACACCAAGACGAAAGTGATATTACTTGGCCTGGAAATCCTGATTATTTTGCACTGAGTTCTGGAACCACAGGAAAAACAAGTAAACGTATTCCTGTAACACAGGATATGATTGAGTCTATTAAAAATGCGGGAATACAGCAAGTATTTGCTTTAAACGCATTTGATTTGCCTCCAGATTTCTTTGAAAAGGAAATTATGATGTTAGGAAGCTCTACCGATTTAATTGAAAAAGAAAACCATAAAGAAGGTGAAATTAGCGGTATTAGCGCGAGTAACATTCCGTTTTGGTTCCGTGGGTATTACAAACCTGGAGAAGATATATCTAAAATAGACGATTGGGACGAGCGTGTAAATCGTATTGCAGAAAATGCCAAAAATTGGGATATTGGAGCGCTAAGCGGTATACCCTCTTGGCTAGAACTCATGCTTAAAAAAGTAATAGACTACCACAATCTTAACAATATTCACGATATATGGCCAAACCTTCAAGTGTACACCTCTGGTGGTGTCGCTTTTCAGCCTTACGAAAAAAGCTTTAACGCCCTAATGGGGCACCCTATCACTATTATTGATACGTATTTAGCTTCCGAAGGATTTATCGCATTTCAAGCGCGTCCCGAAACAACTTCGATGCAATTGGTAACAGATAATGGTATTTACTTTGAATTTGTACCACTTAAACCTGAATACATTTTAGAAGACGGATCGTTAACAGACGATGCACCATGTATCACTTTGGCAGATGTAGAACTAGATGAAGATTACGTATTAATTATAAGCACAGTCGCTGGAACTTGGCGCTATATTATTGGCGACACCATTATGTTTACAGATATAGAACGTGCCGAAATAAAAATTACAGGGCGTACCAAATTCTTCCTTAACACTGTAGGTTCTCAGCTTTCTGTGAATAAGATGAATGACGCCATGTTGCATTTAGAAGAACAATTCGATATGAAGATTCCTGAATTCACCATTTGCGCGAAGGAATTCGAAGACGGGTTTTACCATTGTTGGTATTTGGGTACCGATAACACAAACCAAGACGTTCAGGCCATTTCTGAAGCCATTGACACCTACTTAAAAGAGGCAAATAAGAATTATGCTGTAGCCCGTTCTAAAGCGCTACAAGGTTTAAAAGTAAAACTGATTAAACCCGAAATATTCTCAGATTGGAATGCTAAAAACAAAAAGAAAGGTGGACAAGTAAAAATGGAACGCGTAATGAATGAGGATAAATTTAAAACTTGGGAAGATTTTGTTAACCCATAATACTTATTGGGTTTCAAGCTTTTTGTCGCGCTCTTCAATTAACAACATAATTTCTTCTGGAGATAGATAGAAACGTTTTATTCTATCTTTATAGCTATCAGGAATGTTAGCATTATCCAGAATGAAGTTTTTTGTAGCGATAATATAATCTTCCATACCATGAATAATTGCAAACGAGTCTGCATTACGCTCGGCTTCTCTTATAAATTTACCCGAAAACAGATATTTAAATCCGAATATAATTAGGCCAAAAGTCGTACGATTCTGATAATCGCAAATATGTCCCAACTCATGACCCAACCAACCAATAATAACGTTAGACGGAATTAGTTTGGTTGAAAACTCGGAGCTGGAAATTTTAATTTTCTTACTGATAAATATCACATAGCGTCTCCCTTTTTTTCCTTTTAATAAACTAGAAAATTGAGGTTGCGCTTGCATGGTCGATTTTTTGATTTCCTTTTTAAATCGAATATCAATCTCGACATCTTGCAATTCAGGATAAAAAGCTAAAGCCGCTCGAGCTTCTTTTTCTATAGATTCTGGTACAGTATGATTTTTTGAAATAGATACAGTAGGCATAGTTTGAGATTGAAATAGAATGACACTTAGAATTAAACAACATTTTAAAAGTAAAGTCTTCACGGTTCTATTCATTTGATGGGCCTTGGGCAGAAACCTCACTCTGAGCATTTCCTCCTAAAAATCCTTCAGGAAAATCCAAAGTACGTATTGGGAATGGTATATTAATATCGTTAGCATCAAACACTTCTTTTATCGCAATTATGGCTTCAGATTTTGCCTTTGCAACTTGTAGTGCCGATGTAGATTTTATCCAAAAACGCGTTTCAAAATTAATAGAACTATCTGCAAACTCGTTATACATAAAAATCACTTCCTGCTTACTAGTTACCGCATCAAAGCGCTCTACAATGGTTTTTACAACTAAATCTCTCACAAACTTTAAATCGGAATCATAATGCACTCCACATTTTAAAATTACACGAGATTGCGCCGTAGTCGAATAGTTTTTTATAGGACTATCTACTACCATTTTATTTGGAATATATACCAAATTATTATCCGATTGCTTTAACGTTACCGAACGTAAATCAATATTGGTAATCTCACCTTCATAACCATTACTCTCTATCCAATCTCCATATTTAAAAAAGTGAATATAAGATAGCACTACACCAGAATAAAAATTAGCTAAAGCACCTTGTAAGGCCAAACCAACAGCTAAACCTAATACTCCGGCCCCCGCTAAAACAGTATTTAAAGCTTTATCTAAATTTAAAATTCCGAGAACAATAAAAAGTCCTATAATGACAACTACAGCAGATACTAACTTAGAGATCAAGTTTTTCATTGACCGTTGCATACTACTTCTGTCTAATAATTTTAGAACAAGTTTATTAATCTGTTTAGATAGAATTAATACGAAAGTAAATACGATTATGGCAATAATAAAGTTTGGAAGTGCTATAATAATACTATCGAGCCAATGGTCCAGCTTAGATAACATCTTAGACCAAGCTTCTAATAATTTGTCTTTCATATTCATATTACGTGATTTCCTATTTTATTTTAGGATTGATAAGGTACTAAAATAAATCATACCCCCATTAACGCATTTGGTTTTAAAATCGTCGCCATCAGAAAAACAAGCGAATTACCTATCCGTAACAACCTAAAAATCAACAACAAAACAACGACACCTTCCAATCTCTTAAATCTGATTGAAACTCACTAAAAAAGCTATTTTATTAGACGTTTTACAAGCGCACTCAATGTTAGTCCTTGTACCAAAATGGAAAACACCACTAGCATGTAGGTAATTACTAAAAATAATTCCCTGTGCATCTCACTTGTTAAACTTAAAGCCAATGCGATTGAGATACCTCCTCGCAATCCGCCCCAAGTCATAATTTTATTCGTTTTAGATCTAAAATCTAATCGTTTTTCGAATATACTTATCGGCCCCTTTAACGAAATATATCTACTTATTAAGGCTATTGGAATCGCTAATAATCCTGCAAAAATGTAAGCCCATTGAAATTCCAACACAAGCATCTCCATCCCTATTAATACAAACAAAATGGTATTGAGCAAGATATCGACAAGCTCCCAAAACTTATCTACATAGTTCTCGGTTATTTCCGACATTGCAGAGCCTCTTACTGTATCGTTCCCCACAACTAATCCGGCGGTTACCATAGCTAAAGGCGCAGACAAATGCATTTTTTGAGCGATTACAGTTCCTAACATTACGGTAGCCAAAGTAATAATCACCTCCACATCGTAATCGTCTATAGATTTCATCAACCTATAAGTACCATATCCTAGAAGTAATCCAAGAATTACACCTCCAATAACTTCCCGCACAAATAATTCTAAAACCTCATTTACTTGAATACCTCCTACCCCTGTTGCATTAGCGATCTGGAAAATGGTTAAAAATACGACTACTCCAACACCATCGTTAAATAATGATTCTCCAACAATCTTTGCTTCTAAATCTTTTGGAACTCCAACTTTTTTCAAAATTCCAAGCACCGCAATTGGATCTGTTGGAGAAATTAAGGCTCCAAAAAGCAGACAGTAAATTAAATCGACATTCATATTCAGGAGCGAAAGTACACCGTATACCAATCCTCCAATTAAAAAGGTACTCAACAAAGTGCCTACGGTTGCAAAAACCAAAACGGGCCAACGCTGAATTTTTAATTGTTCGAAATTGGTATGTAAAGCTCCTGCAAACAGCATAAAACTTAACATAACATCTAGCAAGACTGCCCGAAAATCGATCTCTGTAATTAACTTACGTTCGGCCAGCAATAATGTTTTATCGATAGTAGCTATTGCCAAAACAACTAAGGTAAACACCAAAGTAATTAACATTAAACCAATAGTATTTGGTAATTTTAAAAACCTAACATTAATATATCCAAAAGCGGCTGCAAGAGAGACAAGAGTGGTGATAATTATAAAATAATCCATGTAGCGTGTTTAGTGATATTAAAATAAATGATAATTAAGCAGATTAACAAGATGTTAGTATATTCAATTTTAGAAAACAGTAAATTAGCTGTAAATAATTAACAAAACAAACGACATAAACATCATGCAAAAGACATATTACGATCCAGCCGACCTAAAAAAATTCAGTAAAATATCTGATTGGAATGAAGAATTAGGAGAAAAATTTTTCGACTATTACGGAAAGGTTTTTGAAGAAGGCGCGTTAACCGAACGTGAAAAATCGCTAATTGCCCTAGCCGTATCACACACTGTACAATGTCCGTATTGCATTGACGCTTACACAGGCGACGCGTTAAAACGAGGAATAACAAAAGAAGAAATGATGGAAGCCTTACATGTTTCGGCAGCTATTCGTGGTGGCGCTTCTTTAGTTCACGGCGTACAAATGATGAATAAAGTGAACAAATTAGAAATGTAAGTTTAAGGCTGAGAGCCACAATTTTTTCATCATTATAATCGAGGCCTGAAATAAAATTAGAGTATTAAATCATTTTACTTACGAGAATACAATATACATGACGCAACAATCACTTCATAAGCGCGAAAATAAATTAGCCCAAAGCAACAAACAATTAGATATCCTTTCTAGCGGTATATTTAAAAACGGAGAACTCCCCACGTTCAAAGCGAAAACATCCGAATCTAATGCCTTCCCCATAATTGCCAAACCTGTGGAAATTCTCCAAATTAATGTGGGTTACATGTGTAATCAAGTGTGTGAACATTGCCATGTAGATGCAGGCCCTGACCGTAAGGAAATCATGACTCGTGAGACCATGCAACAATGCTTAGACATTATAAAAACAACTGCTGCACATACCTTAGATTTAACAGGTGGCGCTCCAGAAATGAATCCTAATTTTAGATGGTTTGTAGAAGAAGCTTCTAAGGCGGGTGTTAAAGATTTTATTGTCCGCTCGAACTTAACAATTATCCGCGCCAATAAAAAATATCACGATTTACCCGAATTTTTTAAAAAACACAACATTCATGTGGTGAGTTCCATGCCTCATTGGACTAAAGGCAAAACAGATAAACAACGTGGTGAGGGTGTATTTAATCAGTCTATTCAAGCCCTTAAAGACTTAAATGCAGTGGGCTACGGTATGCCTAACAGCACATTAAAACTAGACCTAGTGTATAATCCGTCGGGTGCATTTTTACCAGCGAATCAATCGGCTATGGAGAAAGATTTTAAGAAGGCATTATTAGAAGATTTCGACATTCAGTTTCATAATTTATTTGCAATTACTAATTTACCTATCAGTCGGTTTTTAGATTATTTAATTGCTTCAGAAAATTATGAAGATTATATGTATGCATTGGTTGAAGCCTATAATCCGCTGGCCGTAAAAAGCGTAATGTGCATTAACACACTATCTATTAGTTGGGATGGCTATTTATACGATTGCGATTTTAACCAAATGCTAGAGCTACCGGTAAATAGCAAAGTAAAACACATTTCGGAATATAACGAAGACCTACTAATTGGAAGGGAAATTATTACTTCACAACATTGCTATGGTTGCACGGCAGGTTCTGGAAGTAGTTGCCAAGGTAGTGTCGCATAATTCTTATATTTATATTTTATTATTAATACGTTTTAAACCATGGGATTTTTCACCTCTAACGATCAAGAAAACGACGATGAAGCTATTGCAACATTTCATTTTCCAACCTCTAAAAAAGCACTAATTATTTTCGCCAGAAATCCAGAATTAGGCAAATGCAAAACGCGTTTGGCTAAAACTATTGGAGACGAGAATGCTTTAGAAATTTATAAAATGCTTTTACAGCATACCGCAAAAATTGCCAAAAAAGTAAAAGCAGATCAGTTTGTGTATTATTCCGAACACATTCATAAGAATGACACTTGGGACGATACAAATTTTAGAAAAAAACTACAACAAGGTAACGATTTAGGCGAACGGATGAAGCATGCGTTTTCAGACTTATTTCAGAACAACTACCAGAAAGTCATTATTATTGGTAGCGATATTTTAGATTTAAACGCTGAGATTATAGAGGATGCTTTTAATCAATTAGAATATCACGATACCGTAATTGGCCCAGCCAAAGATGGTGGTTATTACCTATTAGGCATGAAAACTTTACATGCTAATTTGTTTGAAAATAAATCTTGGGGCACCGAAACCGTATTACAAGATTCACTAAAAAACTTAGAGAACAAATCGGTTTATTTATTAGAAGAATTAAATGATATCGATACATTTGAAGACATAAAAGATTATCCTCAATTTAAAAAATTTATTACACATCATGATAAAATACATTAACGAAACCACAGAATACTTACAAAATAAAGGCTTCGATAAACCTGAAATTGGTATTATACTAGGCACTGGATTAGGAAAATTATTAGACGATGTTTCTATAATTCATGAAGTTAGTTATAACCAAATACCTTACTTCCCGACAGCAACTGTAGAATTCCATAAAGGAAAACTTATTTATGGCGAATTAGAGGGTAAAAAAGTGATTATAATGCAAGGTCGTTTTCATTTATACGAAGGCTATACCTTACAAGATATTACATACCCTGTTCGTATTATGAATCAGTTAGGAATTCACACGCTATTAGTATCTAATGCCTCTGGAGCAGTGAATTTGGATTATGCTAAAGGTGATATTATGTTAATAGACGACCATATTAATTTACTTGGCGGTTCTCCTCTAGCTTTTAAAGGGGTCTCTAAATTAGGTGAGCGTTTTGCAGATATGAGCGCACCTTACGACAAGGACATTAATACCAAGTTTAAAAACATCGCAAAAGCACACGACATTACCCTGCACGAAGGCGTTTATGCAAGCATGTTGGGCCCTCAGTTAGAAACCCGAGCAGAATATCGCATGCTTAAAATTTTAGGTGTAGATGCTGTTGGAATGAGTACCGTCCCTGAAGTTATTGTTGCCAATCATTTAAAATTAAAAGTTGCAGCGGTTTCTGTAATTACAGACAAAGGCGATCCGGACAATTTACAACCTGTAAATATTGAAGAAATTATAGAAGTAGCCGAAAAAGCAGAACCAAAAATGATTACCCTCTTTAAAGAACTAATAAAAACAATTTAAGGAGACTTAAAAAGCAAGTTACGCACTTTATTTCATCTTGTTTTCTTGAGTAAATACATACAAGAAAACAAGATTTTTTTATGGAAAAATATACAGACCTTATACAAAACTCTTACTCCGGTTACTGGCGGTATTTAAAACACGAATTAATTTCGGTAAACCATTGGGATAATTATTTCTATGGTCTTATCCTTATTTCGCTTATGGTTTGGGGCTTAGAAATTGCATTTCCTTGGCGTAAAAATCAGTCCATATTTAGGAAAGATTTTTGGCTAGACACATTTTATATGTTCTTCAATTTCTTTCTATTAAATTTAATTGTCCTCATTGCATTATCAAATACCGTAGCCGAATTATTTAACGATTTGCTTTCTGTTTTTGGACTAGCGCTAACCGATTTCCAAGTATTAGAAATTAGTAAATTACCCAAGGCGCTCGGATTATTCATCTTTTTTATAGTCAGCGATTTTGTGCAATGGAATACGCATAGATTATTGCACCATATTCCGTTATTGTGGAATTTCCATAAAGTGCACCATTCTGTAAAAGAAATGGGGTTTGCAGCACATTTACGCTATCACTGGATGGAGCCCGTGGTATACAAATCCCTGCTATATGTTCCTATTGCCGTAATTGGTGGATTCGATGCTCAAGATGTTGCCCTAGTACACTTTTTTGCTATAGCCATCGGCCATTTAAATCACGCGAATTTAGGATGGGATTACGGACGGTTAAAATATATTCTAAACAACCCTAAAATGCATATTTGGCACCATGCAAAAGACCTACCACCGACTTCAAAATACGGAGCAAATTATGGTATTACATTAAGTATTTGGGACTATATTTTTAAAACAGACTATATACCGCATAGCGGAAGAGATATTGAATTAGGTTTTCACGGAGACGAACATTTTCCTAAAGATTTTATTAACCAGGAGCTTTATCCATTAAAAAAACAAGATGATTAAAAATATTATAATTGCCGTATTTATATGTTGTACTACTTCGCTTTTTGCTCAGCAAATCGATCATACACCATGGACCACATTTTTAACCGAAAATGTAGACCAGAACGGACATGTTAATTACAAGACTATTAAACAACATCCCGACAGTTTAAACAGGTATCTAGACCTTCTGTCTGCAAGTAAACCGGATTCTAGTTGGACTAAAAACGAAACTTTAGCATTCTGGATTAATGCGTATAATGCGTTTACCATAAAACTTATAATCGATAATTATCCGCTTAAAAGCATAAAGGACATAAAAAATCCATGGGATAAAAAATTTATTTCTATACATAACAAAAGCTATTCTTTAGGAGATATAGAACATGAGATTTTAAGAAAACTAGACGAACCTAGAATACATTTTGCCATTGTTTGTGCCTCAGAATCTTGTCCGAAATTATTAAACAAGGCCTATACGCCAACCCAATTAAACACGCAGTTAGATGCAGCCGCCGTATCATTTATTAATTCTAACAAAAACCAATTAACGCCTGATGCTGTTAAACTGTCTAAAATTTTCAAATGGTTTACAGAAGATTTTGAAACCAACGGCACCTTAGTTGAATTTATTAACAAGTACGCCAAAACTAAAATTAATCCTACTAAGCGTATATCTTATTTAGATTATAATTGGAATTTAAATGAATAGTATTTCTATTGTAATCCCCGTTTTAAATGAAGCAGGAACCATTGACAAATTAATTCCGTATCTGTTAAAAAATTCTTCACCGGATAACATATCCGAAATTATAGTAGTTGATGGTGGTAGCACAGATGGCACGCAGCATCTTATACAATCATTTCCAGAGGTGAGACTTGTAAATTCAGAAAGAGGACGAGGAACACAAATGAATGCTGGCGCGCATTCTGCAAAAGGAAACATTCTATATTTTTTACATGCCGATTCTTATCCGCCTAAAAATTTCGATAATCACATTTTACAAACTATTAGTAAAACATCGCAAGCCGGTTGTTTTAAAATGACATTTAACTCCTCGCACTGGTGGCTAAAATTAGCAGGCTGGTTTACGCAGTTTTCATGGAAAATAAGTCGTGGTGGAGATCAGAGTTTATTTGTATTCAAATCTCTATTCGACGCTCTTGGCGGTTACAACATAGATTACAAAATTTATGAAGACAACCATTTTATAAATACGCTTTATAAAGTGACTAAATTTACAGTTATTCAGGAACAATTAACCACCTCGGCAAGACGTTACCACTGCAAAGGTCTTTGGACATTACAATATCATTTTTCAATTATTCATCTAAAATACAGTCTGGGCGCTTCGCCTAAAGCACTACATAACTACTATTTAAAGTATGTAAATGTTAAAAAACAATAAAAATAGCCTAATAATATTCTAAAGTGTATTCACCGTTTCATGTATTAAATTACTTTCACATAAAACTATCCATATGAAACACCTCTATCTTCTATTCTTTGCTTTTTTTATCTTATTTGCATCACCTATCCTCGCCCAAACCGAAATTCATGCCAGAGTTTTAGATTCTACCAATAAAGAACCTATTGCTTACGCGACCATATCTTATAATAATTCTACGGGTGTTATAAGTAATGACGTTGGGCAGTTTCAACTGCAAATAAACACATCACTTACCGCGCAGGATTCTTTATTTTTTAGTTGTTTGGGTTACGAATCAAAACAATTTCCAGCCCATACATTTAAAGATAGTATAGTATATTTAAAACCTAAATCTATCGAGTTAAAAGAAGTCATGCTCTTCAATAAAAATTACACGGTAGATGAAATTATTGATAAAGTTGAAGACCATTTAGAGAAGAATTACGCCGTAGATTACGAAAAAAGCACCCTCTTTTTTAGGGAATCTTATGGATCTACTATTCTTAAAAAATCGGTTAAAATTAAAGCATCTACCATCCCTGAATTCAACCAAGAATTAACCGATAGTATAATTAACGACGTGCCATTAGAGTCGTATCATTATACCGAAGTACTTGGCGAATTCTATAAGAATCGCACAGATAAAGACCAGGATACTATTAATAAACTCGAGATTTTAAAAGCATCAGAACTTTATGATAAAAATAATGAAATGACCTTCGAGGCGTACGAAAAAAAACTGAATGCTATTGTACAAAAGCACGTCAAGCGCGATTCGTATTTCAAAATTAAATCGGGGTGGTTCGGAACCAAACAAGATATAGATTCTTCATTTTTTCAAAACGAATCAGATCAAAAAACAGACGACTATATAAAGGCTGAACAGAAAAAAGAAGAAGACAGGAAAAAGAATTTTTTAAAATATAGAAAACGCGGTATTAACGCCCTTGAACAAAACAGCTTCGTAAACGAAAAATCGTATTTAAACTGCATACATAAATCTAACAGATACGAATTTGAGCTCTTAGATTATTCTTTTTTAAACGATCAGTATGTATACAAAATAGCGTTTAAACCTAAACGTAGCGAAGACTATAAAGGTGTTTTATACATTAACACCAACGATTTTGCTGTAATTAGAATTGATTTTAAAAACGTAAAATCCTTAAAAACATTCAAATTACTTGGGGTTGGATTAGATGTTTATTTAAAACAAGGAAGCCTAATTTACGCAAAAAACAATGCTGATACTTACAGTTTAAAATATGCCGAAATACAAGGTGCTAATAAAACTAGTATAGACAGGCCTCTTAAAATTATTGAAAAAAACAAACACGTAAGAGGTCGTAGAAAACAAAACGAACTCTCGGCAGATATTAACTTTATAGTGACAAATCGTTACAAACGTGAAATGGTAGTTTTCGAAAATGAAGTTTTAACAGCAAACGATTTTATTGCTTTTAAAGAAAAAGCAAAAGTAGAGCCTATTTACCTTCCTACCTATGATCCAGAATTTTGGAAAGGGTATAATATTATAGAACCAAACAAAGCCATAAAAGACTTTAAAAGTATGGAGACTGAAGAAGAATAAAACCTTACGAAAGGAAATGATATTTATTTAGACTAAAACCGATGTTACTCAGAACATAAAATTAAATTCTGGGGCGATAAGATGAATTTAAAAACACAAAAGCAAATCCAAATAACTAATTATATTTGCTCCTTCTATTCTCAGAAACATTAGTATGTCTATAATTAAAGTTATTATTCCGGCGTATAACGAAGCCGATTCCATTGCACATGTTATTCAAGATATCCCCGATCTTGTTAATGAAATTATAGTTGTTAGCAACAATTCCAGCGACGACACCGAAAAAAATGCTAAGCAAGCCGGAGCAACTGTACTAACCGAAACAAATAAAGGTTACGGTTATGCTTGTTTAAAAGGCATGGATTACATCTCTAAACAAGAAGAAAAACCAGACATTGTTGTTTTTTTAGATGGCGATTATAGCGATTATCCAGAACAACTAACCGAACTTATTGCGCCTATATTAGAAGATAATATAGATTTTGTGGTGGGTTCTCGCGTTAAGCGTCTACGAGAATCTGGATCTATGACGGTTCCACAAGAGTTTGGTAACTGGTTGGCGACCTCTTTAATGCGATTATTTTTTAAATCTACTTTTACCGACTTAGGACCTTTTAGGGCTATAAAATACGATAAACTACTAAACCTCAGCATGATAGACAAAACATATGGTTGGACAGTAGAAATGCAATTAAAGGTTTTAAAACAGAACTTATCGTATTGTGAAATTCCTGTAAAATATAGGAATAGAATTGGGGTCTCAAAAGTTTCAGGGACAATAAAAGGTGCTATATTTGCAGGCATAAAAATTCTCTATTGGATTTTTAAATACAGTTTCAAAAAATGATTTTAGAAATTATCACAATTGCCATATACTCAACGTCTTTAGCATTAATATTCATGTATGCTCTAGCCCAATTAAACTTACTTTTAAATTATCTTTCTGCCCATAAAAAGAACGATCAACTCCCGCCTTTAGACGTTTCTAAAGTGAATGAACTTCCAACAGTAACCATTCAATTACCTGTTTTCAACGAAATGTATGTTATGGATCGCTTGTTAGAAAATATTGCGACTATGGATTACCCGCAACATAAATTGGAAATCCAAGTTCTAGACGATTCTACAGACGAAACCGTAGAAACCACACGTGCTCATGTCGCAAAGCTAAAAGCAACAGGCTTAGATATTACGCACATTACCAGAACAGACCGTAGCGGTTTTAAAGCTGGTGCCTTAAAAGCAGGATTAGAAATCGCAAAAGGAGAATTTATCGCCATTTTCGATGCCGATTTTTTACCAGAATCAGACTGGTTATTACGTACTCTTCCGTATTTTAAGGATAGAAATATTGGGGTTGTACAAACCCGTTGGGGACATATAAACCGCGAATATTCTTTACTTACAAGAATCCAGGCCTTTGCTTTAGATGCTCATTTTACTTTAGAACAAGTAGGAAGAAATAGTAAAGGACATTTTATAAATTTTAATGGTACCGCTGGTGTTTGGCGTAAGGCTTGTATTCTAGATGCAGGAAACTGGGAAGGCGATACACTTACAGAAGATCTCGATTTAAGTTACCGTGCACAGCTTAAAAACTGGAAGTTTAAATACCTAGAAGATGTCGAAACACCTGCCGAACTTCCCGTAGTTATTAGCGCGGCACGTTCGCAACAGTTTCGTTGGAACAAAGGAGGTGCGGAAAACTTTAGAAAAATGCTTTGGCGCGTTTTAAAATCCGATAACATTTCAGGAAAAACAAAACTTCATGGGGTCTTACATTTACTAAACAGCACCATGTTTTTAAACGTGTTTATTGTAGCCGTTTTAAGCATCCCGATGTTGTATATTAAAAACGAATATGCACATTTAAAACCATACTTCTACGTGATGAGTTTCTTCGTAGTAAGTAGTATTATTTTCTTTATTTGTTACTGGTTTATGTACAAAAATATTTACGGTGGAGGCGTTAAGAACTTCATTAAATACATCGGCATGTTTTTTACATTTTTCACAGTAGCCATGGGCTTTTCTTTACACAATTCTATTGCTGTTTTAGAGGGTCATGCAGGTAAACGAAGTGAATTTGTGCGGACACCAAAATTTAATATTAGCACGCTAAAAGACAGCTGGAAAGACAATAAATACATCAAGAAAAACATCTCAATAAATGTTATTTTTGAAGGCTTACTAACCTTGTATTTCGCTTTTGGAATGTATAGCGCCTTTGTAGTAGGCGACCAAGGTGGCGATTTTGGACTGTTTCCATTCCACCTGATGCTATTCTTAGGTTTCGGCTATGTCTTTGTAAAGTCGGTTACCTCTAAAGCTTAAATACATTTGGGCGTTCCCCAAGGGGCGCGCTTTCCGTTGCAATCTTTTGCTAAAAAGCAAAAGGATTTTCACTGCAATCCCTAACGCAAAAATCACGATAATTACAAAAAACAATCCTGTAATTATCGTGATTTTTTATGGTTATAAGTATCTTTGTAATACAACGATAAGGCACCGTTTAGTTATTAAATTACAGGGATAATATGAAGGTATATAAACGCAAAAACAGACTATCAGCTCAGGAATATATAGATGGTGTATTAAGTGGAAGTCGCGTTATACTTTCACGTGCCATTACCATAATCGAAAGTAATTTAGAAAGTGACAAAGTCATTGCTAAAGAAATTATTCAGGCTATTTTACCGCACTCTGGAAAATCCATCCGAATCGGAATTACAGGCGTTCCTGGCGTTGGAAAAAGCACCTTCATAGAAGCTTTTGGTAAGCACTTAACCAGCTTAGGCCATAAAGTGGCCATTTTATCTATCGACCCGAGTAGTCAGCGTTCCAAAGGAAGTATTTTGGGCGATAAAACGCGTATGGAAGAACTAAGCAATAACGAGAATGCTTACATTCGTCCGTCCTCTACGGGAGATACCCTTGGTGGTGTAGCCAATAAAACAGGAGAAACCATGCTCCTTTGCGAAGCTTCTGGCTACGATGTTATTTTAGTTGAAACCGTTGGTGTAGGCCAATCGGAAACAGCAGTTCATGGCATGACCGATTTCTTTCTTTTATTAATGCTCGCAGGCGCAGGAGACGAACTTCAAGGCATTAAAAAAGGAATCATGGAAATGGCCGATATGGTAGTAATTAATAAAGCCGATGGCGATAATGTTAAGAACAGTGAGATGGCACGTTTGCAATATCAAAATGCCTTACATATTTTTCCGCAACCAGAATCAGGTTGGACTCCCGTAGTTACCAAAGCCTCTTCAACCAAAAACACAGGAATAGATACCGTTTGGGAACAGGTTTTAAAATACAAAGCACTTATAGACCAAAATGGTTATTTCCTCGAAAATAGAAATCAACAAAACATAAAGTGGATGTATAACAACATCAACGAAGAATTAAAACACCTGTTTTACGGTTCGCCAGAAATTAAAAGCAAGCTTTCTGCATTAGAGCATGATGTTGTATCTTCACACATATCACCTGTAAAAGCGGCTCAATCTATTATGGAGTCTTTTAAAAAGATAAGGTGATTTAAAGCCCCCTTTTTTATGAGACTTTATCGTTGTTTAATACTTGCTATAATCTTTTTGTGTAATCAATCTATTTATGCAACCGATATAGATAAACTCAAGCAAAATCTAAAAGACTTTTATTTACTGGAAACTATTAGTGATAATGAAGTAGAAGCTTTACTTAATAGCATCTCTACAGATTTTTCTTTTCCAGATATCGATTACACCTTGCATCGCAGAAGTAATTGGACACCTAAACAACATCTTACAAGATTAGTGTCTTTAGCAATTGCTTTTGAAGATGTAAATAGTAAATATTATAACTCAGATACATTGGCTACGACTATAGTTGGCGCTTTAAACTTCTGGAGTTATAATAATTTTTATAGCGACAACTGGTGGCATTCAGAAATTGGTATTCCTCAAAACATTGGTCCTACTCTAATACTTTGCGAATCTATAATTCCTGATTCTACAATGACGAAGTCCTTAAAAATTATGGACAAGTCTAAAATATACATGACTGGGCAGAATAAAACGTGGCTTAGCGGTAATGTGTTTATGCGTGAACTCTTACGCGCAAACGACACTTTAATTCGTACTGCTGCCAATACCATTAAGTCCGTATTGATTCCATCTGCACCTTACCAAGAAGGTATTCAGCCCGATTATTCGTTCCATCAACATGGTCCCCAACCTCAATTTGGAAATTATGGTTTGCATTTTGCCGAAGACATTATTAAATGGATGTTTATTTTCAAAGAAACAGATATAGCCTTCTCCTCGCAACAAGTAGACTTAATGCGTAATCTCATGTTCGAAGGACAACAAAAAGTAGTCTATAAAGGCAACTACGAAATATTAGCAACCGGACGACAAATTTTTCCAGAATTTGTAGATGGTAAAAAATATCGCGGACCAAAATCCAAAGGTGATTTGTACCAAAGTTTAGAGAGAAAATTTAATCTTTTCGACAGCCATAATAACCCCGAACATGCTCCTAGTGAATATATACATTTTCGTAATTCAGATTATAGTTTATACAGAACAGACACCTTTTTCTCGGCCGTAAGAATGTCGTCTCAACGCGTTATCGGAGCGGAAGCTGGAAACGGAGAAAATCAACTTGGATATTACTTAGGAGATGGCACGCAGTTAATTTATCGGACTGGAAACGAATATGAAGGTATTTATCCAGTCTGGGACTGGAAAAGATTACCAGGTACGACTACAGTACAAGACACCGCTAAACTTCCCGTTTTAACTTGGGATGGTTATAAAAACAACTCCTATTTCACGGGTGGATTAAAAGGTAAAAAAGTAAGTTTTACAGCATTTAAATACCGCAGAGATAGTCTGCAAGCAAATAAATCGTACTTTTTTGTAAACAATAAAATTTACGCTCTAGGCTCCGGAATTTCTACCAATAGAAACTTTAATGTAACCACAACCGTAAACCAAAGTTTAAAACAAGGGCCAATTATTGTAAATAAAAACAAGTCGCATATCTCCTCGGTATGGCATGATAGTATTGCTTATATAAATTTAGGTAAGCAACAATTCCATGTCACACACGAGACACAAACTGGCAGTTGGAAAAGAATTTTAACTTGGCATTCCGATAGTCTTATTTCTAAGGCTGTTTTTAATTTAGAAGTGAATCATGGGCTTCAACCTACAAATGAAAAATATGCTTATGTAAGCGTGGTGGGTATATCGGAAAGCGATGTTACAAACGTAATTAAAACCGAATTGGGTAAAATAATCGCACAGACTAACAAAGTACACGCTATAAGTTTTAATAACGGACAAACCATTTCAATTAGCGCGTTTGAACCTTGTGAGATTGAAATAGGAACGCATCAGAAATTAAGACTAAAATCTCCGTGTTTACTTAGTTTAACGAAACAAGAACGAGGTTGGCTCATTGAAGCTGTAGACCCCACACAACAATTATCTAAATTATCTTTTGAAATTAGCGGTAAATATACGCTTCAGAATCAAGGAAATTCTAAAATAGAAGGAGATGTTACAGTATTTGATATCGTTACTCCAGAAAGCGTTTATGAAAAAGGAAAAACGCAGACAGTTATTTTAGAACAAAAATAACATACGGCATTCCCACACTTATAATTTAAACATAAAAAACCCCATTACTATCACACATCAGCAACGGGGTTTTTCGACAAATCAATACTTATTACTAAGCTTCTTCGTGTTCTAAATATTTCTCTAAGATTGTTATAGCTGATTTTGAAATTACAGTTCCTGGTCCAAAAATGGCAACTACTTTATGATCCAACAAGAATTGATAATCTTGCTCCGGAATAACACCTCCTGCAAATACCATAATATCTGGTCTTCCTAATTTTTCTAGTTCTGTAATTAACTGCGGAATTAATGTTTTATGCCCTGCCGCTAAACTTGAAGCGCCTACAAAGTGCACATCGTTTTCAATTGCTTGTTTCGCTACTTCTTCTGGGGTTTGAAATAAAGGTCCCATATCCACATCAAAACCTAAGTCGGCAAAACTAGAGGCTACAACTTTGGCTCCTCGATCATGACCATCTTGTCCCATTTTAGCAACCATAACACGCGGCCGTCTTCCTTCAATTTCAGCAAATTGATCGGCTAATTTTAATGCTTCTGCGAAAGTGGTATCGTTACTAACTTCTTTGCTATACACCCCACTAATTAATTTTGTATCGGCTTTATGTCTACCAAAATGCACTTCTAAAGCATCAGAAATTTCACCAAGTGTCGCAAAGTTTTCTGCGGCTTCTACAGCCAACTCTAATAAATTGCCTTTCCCCGTTCCTGCACAGTCTGTTAATGCTTTTATATTTTTATCCACTACAGCTTGATCTCTATTTGCTTTCAATTTTTTTAAACGTGCAATTTGAGAATCTCTAACCGCTGTATTATCAACTTCTAAAATTTCTATAGACGATTTTTCATTTGTTTTAAACTTATTTACACCCACTAAAATATCCTGTCCAGAGTCTAAACGTGCTTGTTTTCTTGCCGATGCTTCTTCAATACGCATTTTAGGCACTCCGGTTTCAATGGCTTTGGCCATACCACCAAGTTCCTCTACTTCTTCAATAAGTGTCCATGCTTTTTTAGCGATTTCTTGAGTTAAATATTCAACATAATAAGACCCTGCCCAAGGATCGACAGCCCTAGTCATTTGGGTTTCATCCTGTATATAAATTTGTGTATTACGTGCAATTCTTGCAGAAAAATCTGTTGGTAAGGCAATGGCTTCATCCAATGCGTTGGTATGTAAAGACTGCGTACCTCCTAATGTGGCTGCCATCGCTTCTATACATGTTCTAGCTACGTTATTATAAGGATCTTGCTCACTTAAACTCCAACCCGACGTCTGACTATGCGTACGTAATGCCATAGATTTAGGGTTCTTTGGATTGAACTGTTTTATAATTTTTGCCCACAACATACGTGCGGCACGCATTTTAGCAATTTCCATAAAATGATTCATTCCAACCGCCCAGAAAAATGAAAGTCTAGGTGCAAATTCATCAATCTTTAATCCTGAAGCCAAACCGGTTCTAATGTACTCCATACCATCGGCCAAGGTGTATGCCAACTCAATATCTGCAGTCGCACCGGCTTCCTGCATGTGATATCCACTAATGGAAATAGAGTTAAATTTAGGCATGTTATTGGTCGTGTATTCAAAAATATCTCCAATAATTTTCATAGATGGTAATGGCGGATATATGTACGTATTACGCACCATAAATTCCTTTAAAATATCGTTTTGTATCGTTCCGCTTAATTGATCTAATGCTACGCCTTGTTTTTTGGCTGCCGCAATGTAAAACGCCATAATTGGTAGCACTGCTCCGTTCATGGTCATAGATACAGACATTTTATCTAACGGAATTTGGTCGAATAAAATCTCCATATCTAATATAGAATCTATGGCAACTCCGGCTTTTCCAACATCTCCCGTTACTCTTGGGTGATCGGAATCGTATCCGCGGTGTGTCGCTAAATCGAATGCAACTGACAATCCTTTTTGTCCGGCGGCAAGATTACGTCTGTAAAAGGCGTTAGATTCTTCTGCCGTAGAAAAACCTGCATACTGCCGAATAGTCCAAGGTCTTAACGCATACATCGCACTATAAGGTCCTCTGGTAAATGGTGGCAATCCAGAAACAAATTGTAAATGTTCTGCATTGGCAAGATCTTCTTTAGAAAAATGTGTTTTAACAGGAATCCCTTCTGGAGTATTCCAAATGGCTTTATTATTTGAAGGCACTGCTTCTTGCTTTGATGCTGTGTCTAATGTTATATTTGAAAAATTTGGTTTCATGTGTTTCTTTTTTTGTTAATCAATGGTCACATGCTATTGAAAAAACCTCAGCGCGGAAGTGTTTATCAATGTCACACCGCTACTTTTTAATATGTTTCCGAACTTTTTTCTGAACACCCGAAATGGTATGAATCACATCCGATTTTATATGGATACAATCGTCTAAACCTGCTTCTTTAAGATCGTCTAAAATGGCTACAGGATTTCCGGCTAATAATAGCACTTTATCTTTATTTAATGCTCTAAATGTTTTCACATATGCTAAAGCATGCTCGTCGTAATCTGGATCTGAACTACAAATAACAACCACTTTCGATGCTGATTTTGCACTAGCTTCAGCCGCTTGCGCTGCACTCTCGTAACTTTTCTCCTGCAACACTTCGAAACCGCTTACTCCAATAAAATCGTATGCAAAAGCAGCTCTTGCTTTACGCATGGTTAAGTTTCCAAAACTTGCCAATTCTACAACTGGACGTTTGCCAGCTTCTTCTACGATATCTTCGGAAACTTTTCTAAGCGCTTCTATTTCTAAAGACGCTCGTCTAGGTGTTAATACTTTAGAATTCATTTCTCCTCCTGAAAATAGCACTTTAGAATCTAGTTTTTCCATTAGATTTGGATATTTATTTACCCCAACCATTGGCAAACGTCTCTGACTAATTAGCTTGATTTTTTTCTGACGAATCTCTGCAATTTGCTGTTGGATCGTTTCATTTTCAAAAGCTGTAAAGAAACCTCCATCCGCTTCGATTGCTTTAAATAATTCTAAAGCTTTTGTCGCTACTTTTGTACTTACTTCTTCTATATAATAAGACCCATCGACAGGATTAGCAACTTTTCCGAAGTAAGATTCCTCTCTTAATATGGTTGTAATATTGCCAGAAATCCGACTCGAAAAATCTGAAGGGTCTTTAAATTCTTTATCATAAGCATCGACTAGAATACCATCTACATTCCCAAGAATAGCCGACATGGCTTCTGTTGTAGAACGCAACATATTGGCATGTGCATCGGTCACAGATTTTGTCCAAATGGAAGTCTTAGCCGTAAGTGTAAATTTAAAATTAGACACGCCATAGGTTTCAGCGATTTTATGGACCAAACTGTTTAAAGCTCGGTATTTGCTCATCTCGACAAAATACTCAGAACCAATAGCCAACTGAATATGCAAGCGATTAAAAACAGTTTCCGCTGCGACATCCTGATCTCCTAACGCTTCAATTACGGAGACTAAAGCATTTAAAGTATACGCTACTTCTTGAACTTGATTTGCTCCAGAATCTAAAAAAGTAGTTCCTGAGATAGTAATCGTTTTAAAGTTTGAAAACTCTGCTCCCAAAGAAATTACTTTGGCTAAAGTTTCAAATATATCCGCTTCTAGAGTGGCAGTTGTTACATAATTTGAAAGGACACCAAGATCAAAATATCCGTTTAAGTTACTTTTATCGGACACATTTTTTTCGGCATACGAAAAGAAATCTGTAGCAAAATCTAAGGTATTTTCAGTTAATACAAAAGAGACTGAAATGCTGTTTAAATCAAGCCCTTTTAGTAAAGTTGCAACAGACACCTTAGATTCGATTTGAAAAACCAAACCATTTATACCCTCCTCAACGGCTTTTTGTGCTAAAGCATTACCGCTTTCTGCAGAAGCCACCACAACACATCTATAGTTTACCAATGCTTGCGCATTTTCTCCAGTGTTTTTAAGATAATCTATAGTGTCTTCCGTATTATATAAAGGTTGAATATCAATGCCGTTTAGGTTCTTCCAAACCAGTCTTTTATTGAAATCTCCACCTTTTAAATCTATATTAACTTTTTCCAACCATGCAGCTTTAGTCACTGGCATAAAATCGGAAAAAAGTGTATTATTTTTAGTAGTCATACGATGTGTATTTAGTGTGATTAAATCATGATGCTACTTCCGAATCTTTCAAAAATAGCTTTATCTAATTCTTCTCGATAATCAGGATGCGCAATGTCTCTTAAGGCTATGGCACGCTGTTTTAAAGTTTTACCAAAAAATTCTGCTACGCCATATTCTGTAACCACATATCTGGCATGCGCTCTAGTGGTAACTACGCCTGCTCCTACTCTTAAAGTTGGAACAATTTTAGAAACCCCTTTTAAGGTTTTAGAATTTATCGCAATAATAGGTTTCCCGCCCTCCGATAAAGCAGCGCCACGCATAAAGTCCATTTGTCCGCCAACACCAGACAACATTCGTGTCCCTATTGAATCGGCACAAACCTGACCTGTAATATCTATTTCTATCGCTGAGTTAATTGCGGTTACTTTAGGATTCTGACGAATCACGGAGGTATCGTTAACATACGCAATATCCAACATTTCAATCTCAGGATTATCATCCATAAAATCGTATAAGCGTCTGGTTCCCATTGCAAATCCAGATACAATTTTATAAGGATTCACTTTTTTCTGAGACCCGTTTACTATACCTTTTTCCACTAAATCTACGATTCCTTCGGAGAACATCTCCGTATGAATTCCTAAATTTTTATGATTATTTAAATAGGTTAATACTGCGTTTGGAATTCCTCCAATTCCCATCTGCAGTGTAGCACCGTCTTCGATAATTCCTGCTACATTTTTACCAATGGCTTTTTCTTCTTCCGAAGGGGCTACAAATTGCATTTCGTAAAGGGTTTCATCGACTTCTACACAAGCCGCGAAATCATTTATATTTACAATGGCATCTCCAAAGGTTCTTGGCATATTAGGGTTAATTTGTGCAATTACCGTTTTTGCATTCTCGATACCAGAAATAACAATATCTACAGACACACCCAACGAACAAAATCCGTGTTTATCGGGAGGAGATACATTTACCAGCACCACATCTAAATTCATATATCCTTCGCGAAATAAGCTTGGAATATCGCTTAGAAATACAGGAATATAATCGGCTGTGATACCAATCATTTTTCTAATATTTCCACCAATAAAGAAAGCACTTGTAGAAAAACTCTCGTTTAATTCTGGTGCGACATAACCACATTCTCCTTCGGTATGTAAATGCACAATATTTACACCTCTTAATTCTGGTGCTCTCGCCACCATCGCTTTTATAAGCGCCTGAGGCGTTGCAGAACCACCTTGAATTAAAACTCTATCTCCTGATTTAATTAATTTAACTGCATCTGCAGCAGACATTTTATTTGGTATGCTCATGACGATAATTTTTTAGATTACATTACAATTACATGTTTTATACCTCTTAAGAAAAGAAGCTTAAAATTATACCTGCAGCAATGGCCGAGCCAATAACACCAGCTACATTTGGTGCCATAGCGTGCATTAACAGATAATTATGTGGATCTGCTTTTAAACCTTCGGCATGTACTACACGCGCACTGTCTGGCACAGCCGATACTCCCGCAGCACCAATTAAAGGATTAATCCTGTTGTCTCCTTTTAAGAATAAGTTCATGAATTTGGCAAATAGCAAGCCTCCCATGGTGGCGATTACAAATGATATCGCTCCTAATCCGAAAATTAATAAGGAATCTTTGGTAATAAAGATATCCGCCTGGGTAGATGCCCCAACAGTTACACCCAAAAGAATGGTTACAATGTCTATTAATTTTGTACGTGCTGTATCTGCTAAACGTTCTGTTCTTCCTGATTCTTTTAATAAGTTTCCAAAGAATAACATTCCTAATAAAGGTAAGGCACTTGGAGAAATAAATGTTGTTAACAATAAAGCAACTACAGGGAAAATCATTTTTTCCTTTTGAGAAACTGCTCTAGGTGGTTTCATTCTAATTAAACGCTCTTTTTTAGAGGTAAGCAATTTCATGATTGGTGGCTGAATTACCGGCACCAAGGCCATATAAGAATACGCGGCAATGGCTATTGGTCCGATTAAGTTTTTAACCGTTGTACCATCGGGTAGAATATTAATTCCATTCGCTAATTTAGACGACAAGAATATTGCTGTTGGTCCATCTGCTCCTCCGATTATTCCAATAGCACCGGCTTCGGGTAAATTAAACCCAAGATAAAGTGCACCTAAGAACGTGGCAAACACTCCAATTTGAGCCGCACCTCCTAAAAGCATAAGCTTTGGATTCGCTATAAGCGAGGAGAAATCTGTCATCGCTCCAATCCCTAAAAAGATTAAGGGCGGATATATACCTTTTACAACCCCAAAATATAAATAATTTAATACAGAACCTGTCTCGTAAATTCCTGTCTGATTTCCGGCTACAAAGGGTATATTTCCTATAATAACACCCGCTCCAATTGGTATTAGAAGTAGGGGCTCGTAATCGAATTTAATACCGAGATAAATAAACACAATCCCAATAATAATCATGATGATATTTCCACCGGCGGCATTAGCAAAACCCGTGTACTGATAAAATTGTTCAATACCTCCCATCGCTTCAGAGACAAAACTTCTTTCCGAGGTTTCTTCTTGCGTTGTTAGTGAAGTGGTCGTAGTAGCTGTCGCCGAGCTAAAACTTAACCCTAAGGCGGGTCTAATAAAAACCAGCAATGATAGCACTCCAAATATTAATATTACTTTTTTCATTTTTTTATGTTTTTGCACATCATAGCACCTTCCTTAATTTAAGAACGTACTATAGATACATACCTATTCTAACTCTATCATTACTTCACTTTGTAAAACTTGTTGTCCCACGCCAACATTCACAGCGGTAACTACTCCAGATTTCTCTGAAGTAATGTTGTTTTCCATTTTCATCGCTTCAAGAACCAGCAACAAATCGCCATCTTTAACAGTGTCTCCAACTTTTACATTGAGGCTTAAAACCACACCTGGAATTGGCGCAGTAATGGTAATTTTACCCGCAGCTGCCGAAGCTGAAGTTTTTATTTTAACGGGCTCTAAAGCGGCTTTTGACGCCGTACGCACTAACGTTGGTGTTTTAACGGTTTTTAACTCCTCTTCCATCTTAACGGTGTAAGCAGTACCGTTAACTTCTAGGTCTATAGTGTTTTTTTCTTGGGAGACAATTCTGACACTATAATTATTATCGTTTATATTGAATGTGAAATTTTTCATTGTATTGTGTATTACTTAAATGTTCAAAAAAATTAACCCCAAACTACCGTTTATTGTAAACACCGTATAATTTGGAACTCCAAGGAGAGTACATTTTCCGAGCTTGTTTTATAGTTAAAATTGCATTTTCGTGATCATGCTGATCGTTTAAATGAAGGTGAACTGCCGCGGAAATAGCAGCTACAATTTCTCCAGTAAAGTCTTCGTTTGCTACAGCAGATATTTCTGAAATCTTCTTATCTGGTCCCTTAGAGATTAATTTATATGCGTATAACATTAAAGGCAATGCATACTTAAAAATTAAGGTTAAGAGAATTAAACCCGTAAACACAATGAATAATCCTGTTACTAAAATAATATAACCTTCTTCAATTGGGTCGACAGCTATTTGCTGTGTAGTCTCGATTAGTGCCAATAAATTTGCCATAATTATAGTGGGATATTTGAATGTTTTTTAGGAGGATTTACCTCTTTTTTATTCGCTAACAACTCTAAAGCTCTTACGATTCTAAATCTGGTATTTCTTGGTTCAATTACATCATCAATAAATCCATATTTAGCGGCGACATAAGGATTAGCAAACTTGGTATTATACTCGTGTTCTTTCTCTTCGATATAGTGTTGTTTCTCGTCGGCATCTTCAATTTTTCTAATATTAGATCCTTCAAGAACTTCAACAGCTCCTTTTGCTCCCATAACTGCAATTTCTGCTGTTGGCCACGCGTAGTTTAAATCGCCTCGCAGTTGCTTACAACTCATTACATCGTGTGCACCTCCATAAGATTTACGCAACGTAATGGTTACTTTAGGAACAGTAGCTTCGCCATAAGCAAATAACAATTTAGCGCCATGTAAAATGATACCTGAATATTCTTGTCCCGTTCCAGGCAAGAATCCAGGCACATCGACTAAGGTTACAATCGGAATATTAAAAGCATCGCAAAAACGGACAAATCGCGCGGCTTTTCTAGACGCTTCACAATCTAGAACGCCAGCATAATATTTAGGCTGATTAGCCACTATACCAACAGAACGACCATTAAAACGTGCAAAACCTACGACTATGTTTCTTGCATAATCTCTGTGCACTTCGGTAAACTCTCCGTTGTCTGTAAGAATAGAAATAACATCTACAATATCGTAAGGCTGATTGGCATTTTCCGGAATTATACTATTTAAGGCATCGTCTAAACGATCTATAGGATCTGTACAAGGCACTATAGGTGGCTCTTCTAGATTATTAGATGGTAAGTAGCTCAGTAATTTTCTTACTAATAATAAGTTTTCTTCGTCGTTATCTGCTAAGAAATGAGACACACCAGATTTGGTAGAATGTACTTTTGCACCTCCTAATTGTTCTGTAGTCACCTCTTCGCCTGTAACCGATTTAACGACTTTTGGACCAGTTACAAACATATAACTGGTTTTGTCTGTCATGATCGTAAAATCTGTTAATGCAGGAGAATACACTGCTCCCCCAGCACAAGGTCCTAAGATTGAAGAAATCTGAGGAATAACACCAGAAGCCATTATATTACGTTGAAAAATTTCGGCATAACCGGCAAGCGACCGCACACCTTCTTGAATACGTGCCCCACCACTATCGTTAAGTCCGATTACGGGTACACCAATTTTCATGGCCATATCCATAATTTTACAAATCTTCAAGGCATAGGTTTCGGAAAGCGAACCTCCAAACACCGTAAAATCTTGAGAGAACACATATACAATTCTACCATCTATGGTACCATGACCAGTAATTACACCATCTGATAAATAGATTTGCTTATCTAATCCGAAAGATTTTGTTCTGTGTGTAACAAACATGTCGAATTCTTCAAAACTATCATCATCTAAAAGAATATCGATACGTTCACGAGCTGTAAGTTTACCTTTAGCATGCTGGGAATCGATACGCTTTTCACCACCACCTAATTTTGCTTTCGCTCGTTTTTCAATGAGCTCGTTAATTTTTTCTTGATTTGCCATTAGTACGGGTTTTGTTTGTGTATTATTATTTTTCTTTTGAACAGAGTTCGGTAAGTACGCCTTGTGTGGATTTAGGGTGTAGGAAACCTATATTTAAGCCTTCTGCGCCTTTTCTAGACGTTTTATCTATTAATGTTACGCCACGTTCTTCGGCTAGCTTTAATGCCTCGGTAGAATCGTTTACTGCAAATGCAATATGATGCATACCTTGACCTTTTTTCGCGATAAATTTACCGATAGGGCCATCTGGCGAAGTACTTTCTAATAATTCTATTTTAGTCTGACCAACCATAAAAAAAGCAGTTTTAACTTTCTGGTCGGCAACCTCCTCAATCGAATAGCATTTTAGTCCCAATACCCCTTCGTAGTATTTTATAGACTCCTCTAAATTTTCAACTGCAATTCCTATGTGCTCAATATGTGAAATATTCATTTTTTTGTTGTTTATTACGATTAATTAATAAGGTACCCTACGAAATTACGTCTAAAATTGAAGATAATTCATGATAGTTGTCATGTAAAACGGACCCTTCAAGCTTGTAATTTCAAACGTTATAAATTACGCATTTAACTGTTATTCAGAAAATTAAATCGATTACAATTTTATTATGACTACAAATTATTCTGTTAAAAAAACGCCAATAATTAGGATAGTACTTTTTTTGAGTTTAATCTGTTTATACGTTCTTTTTGGATATTATTTAGAGCGTACAGAATATTTTAAATTAATTAGTCTTTATGCAGCATTATTCTTTGTAAGCTACAAGATTTTACAATTAAACAGTGGGACCAATCGTCCTTTATTTATTGTATCCCTATTAGCCCGATTTGTTTTCTTAATGGCCATTCCTAATTTATCCCAAGATTTTTATCGCTTTATTTGGGATGGGCGCATGATTTTTGCTGGTTATAATCCTTATCTACATACACCAGATTCGTTTTTAACAAACGGTATTTTTCCTATACCAGATGCGCAAATTTTATATAATAAAATGGGACCGCTTAGTGCTTCACACTTTACCAATTACCCGCCTGTAAGTCAGTTTTGTTATTATTTAGCAGCTGTAGTGTCTAACCACTCTATTTTAGGTTCGGTTATCGTGATGCGAGTACTTATAATTGCAGCCGATTTTGGAACCTTTTTCTTCGGAAGAAAATTATTAAAAAACCTAAACCTCCCTGTATCCTATATTTACTGGTATATTTTAAATCCGTTTATTATAATAGAACTCACTGGGAATTTACATTTTGAAGGTGTAATGATTTGCTTTTTAGTGATGAGTTTATACTTGCTACAAAAGTTAAAATGGCAATGGGCAGCGGTCGCTTTTTCCCTATCGGTGGCTACTAAGCTAATTCCGCTTATTTTTCTCCCGCTTATTTTTAAACATTTAAATTTGAAGAAAGGTTTTCTATTTTGTGCACTTGTAGGACTTATTAACATCGCATTATTTCTTCCTTTTATTAGTTCAGAATTTATTACCAATTATGCAGGAACCGTTGGACTCTGGTTTAGAAATTTCGAATTTAATGCCAGTATTTTTAATATTGCAAAAGGGATTGGCTATGCCTTTACAGGTTACAATCCAATAAAAATAGTTGGACCTATTATGGCACTATTGGTAATAGTATATATTGCATATACCACGTATAAAGCCCCTTTAAAAGACCTGAAAAGCCTTATATTTAATATGCTTTTAATTATTTCTGTATATTATTTTACAACCACTACGGTCCATCCTTGGTATATAAGCCTTTTGGTAATACTGTCGGTGTTTTCGGGATACAAATATCCTTTGGTTTGGAGCGCAACACTTATGCTTAGTTATCTGGCCTATGCAAGTGCAGACAATGAAGAAAACTTGTGGATTATTGGCTTGGAATACATTTTCGTGTATGGTGCTTTTATTTATGAAGTGATATTAAAGAAGCAAATTAGTCGCACGCCAATGGAGACATTGGAACCACATACAGATCGTTCCTAATTACAATTTTATTCGTTTTACATATTATAAAACATCACATTTTAACTGTATTTGTCACATAAAAAAGGGTTAAATAATCTTTCAATTATTTAACCCTTTTTGGCTGTTATGTTCTTAAGTTTTAAGACAAGATATCTTTAGCGTTACTTTTTATAAGAAAGCACACTTCAAAATATATAAGCTTTTTTTAAAATTCGTTTACGAAATGAGCTTTAAGCTATCTATTCTATAAATAACATCGTCGTTCGCATCTGGAACTTCGACAAATGTTATTTTAAAAGTTTTATCGATATAACTTTCATCATGCTTTAAATCGAATTGTTTTAAAGCTCGAGGATGAATCTCATCGAAAATCATATCCTCACCATTTTCAAACATAAATGTGTACAATCCGTCTATATAAGACTGAAAAACAGCAACCTTCATTTTAATTTATTTTATTATATTATATTTTTTTAATCATTGTCGTCGTCTTCATCCTCGTCTTCAATAGCTTCGGCATCTGCATCGTCTATCTTTACTTCCTCGAAATCTACATCATCGTCATCGATATCTTCTTCGATATAGTTTTCCATCGCTTGAGCTAAACGCACACCTACCTTAACTAAGTAAATGGTGTCTTCTGTTCTTACTTCAACGGCTTCGACAGTTTCATTTTTTGCATTCTTAAAGGAAATTATATCTGCATCATCATAACCATCAGGAAATTTTTCAACTAGAAGATTTAAAATATCTTCATTTAGCTTTTGGTAGTCTACAATTATTCGTTTCATTTTTTATAATAGGGGTTACATATCTAATAAATAGGCGAAAATTAGTGGCGCAACTATGGTTGCATCACTTTCAATAATAAATTTAGGAGTGTCTATATCTAACTTACCCCAAGTTATTTTCTCATTAGGTACTGCTCCTGAATACGATCCGTAACTGGTGGTAGAATCTGAAATCTGACAGAAATAACTCCAGAATGGTGTTTCCGGACGCTCCATATCTTGGTATAACATAGGCACAACACAAATTGGGAAATCTCCTGCAATTCCTCCTCCAATTTGGAAGAAACCAATGCCGTTTTCAGAATTATCTGTGTACCAATCTGCTAAGAATGTCATGTATTCTATACCAGATTTCATGGTGCTGGCTTTTAATTCGCCTTTAAGCACATAACTTGCAAAAATGTTACCCATAGTACTATCTTCCCATCCTGGACAAATAATAGGTAGGTTTTTCTCTGCTGCGGCATACATCCAAGAATCTTTTAAATCGATCTCGTAGTACTCTTCTAACACACCTGACAATAACATTTTATACATATACTCATGTGGCAAATAACGTTCTCCTTTAGCTTCTGCTTCTTGCCATATTTTGAAGATATGTTTTTGTAAACGTCTAAACGCTTCTTCTTCTGGAATACAGGTATCTGTTACACGGTTAAGTCCTTTTTCTAATAAATCCCATTCGTCTTGAGCCGTTAAATCACGATAATGAGGCACACGTTTGTAATGTGAATGTGCGACCAAGTTCATGATATCTTCTTCTAAGTTAGCTCCTGTACATGAAATAATTTGCACCTTATCTTGGCGAATCATTTCTGCAAAGATTTTACCTATTTCGGCAGTACTCATTGCTCCGGCTAGGGATACTAACATTTTAGCACCTTTGTTTAACTGGTCTTCATACCCTTTAGCAGCATCTACTAGCGCAGCAGCATTAAAGTGTAAATAATATTTTTCTATAAAATCTGAAATTGCTCCTTTAGTACTCATCGTCTTCTATGAATTTAGATGTGTTATTTTTTGTTTTTTTACTTTCGAATGTATTGTCGTAGTCATCATCTATATTTTCATCCATAAATTTATAACTCAACATTTTATAATACAACTTTGCTGCTAAGAAATCTGAAGATTTCTCCTTCTTATTAGGGCAAAGTTCTACAATATCAAATCCTACAACGTTTTTCTCTTCGAATACTTTCTTTAAAAATTCTAAGGTTTCGTACCAAAATAATCCTCCTGGTTCTGGCGTCCCGGTGCTTGGCATTATAGACGGATCTAAAGCATCTAGATCGAATGTAATAAACACGTTGTCCGTCATTTGATCGATTGCACTATCCATCCAAAATTCGTTTGTAGCCAACTCGTGTGCGAAATAAGTTTTATCCTTATCCATAACGGTAGTCTCGATTACATCCATAGAACGAATTCCAACTTGAATTAAGTTGGTTGTTTGACTGGCTTCGTAAACAGCACAAGCATGATTACAAGACGACCCGTGATAGGTTTTACGTAAATCGGCATGCGCATCGATATGCAATACTGTTAAGTCGTTAAAACACTCGTTAAACGCTCTAATAGACCCTATAGAAATAGAATGCTCTCCACCAAAAAGTGTGACAAACTTATTCTTCTTAATATATTTTTTAGTGACTTTATGAACCGCATCCACCATAGCTTCTGGAGAACTATTCTCACGAACAGCATCGGCCAAAAACACACCTTGCTGGTATACCTCGGTTTGTGTTTCTATATCGTAAGTTTCCATGTTTTCTGAAGCATCTAAAAAAGCCTCTGGCCCTTTATCTGCTCCTTTTTGCCATGTACTTGTCCCATCGTAAGGCACTGGAATTAAAACAATCTTAGATGTTTCTAATTTTGAATAATCTTCAGGAATTCCAGCATAAGTTTTATTGCTCATTGTAACCTAATATTTTAAGTAAGTCTTCACTTTTTTGTTGTTCTACAAATAATTTTTTTGTGATGTTTCCATCGGCATCTTTATCTATTAAAATATGCTTTGGAGTCGGAATTAAACAGTGCTGTAAGCCTCCAAATCCACCAATAGTTTCTTGGTAGGCGCCTGTATTAAAGAATCCGATATATAATGGTTTATCTTTATTATATTTTGGCAAGTAAATCGCATTCATATGCTGTTCACTGTTATAATAATCGTCGCTATCGCAAGTTAATCCTCCTAATAACACACGTTCGTAACTTTCGTGCCAACGGTTAATTGGTAACATGATAAAACGTTTATTTATTGCCCATGTATCCGGTAAAGTTGTAATGAAAGACGAATTAATCATGTTCCATTTCTCACGATCGTTTTGTTGCTTCTGGTATAATACCTCGTAAATAGCACCGCCACTTTCTCCTACTGTAAAACTACCAAATTCTGTAAAAATGTTTGGTACATCGACTTCTTCTTCTTCGCAAACCATTTTGATTTGATTTAAGATTTCGTCAACCATATATTCGTAATCAAAATCGAACGCTAATGAGTTTTTAATCGGAAATCCTCCACCTATATTTAAACTATCTAAAGATGGGCACACCCTTTTTAAAGACGTGTATACCTTTAAACATTTTACTAATTCGTTCCAGTAATAGGCATTATCACGAATTCCAGTATTTATAAAAAAGTGAAGCATTTTAAGCTCGACTTTCGGATTATCTTTAATCTGACGGTTATAAAAAGGCACTATATTCTTATAGCCAATTCCTAAACGCGATGTATAAAATTCGAATTTTGGTTCTTCTTCTGAAGCGATACGAATCCCTACATTAAATTTACCCTTAATTTCTTGAGATAATAAATCGATTTCTTCGTAATTATCAATAATCGGAATTGCATTTTTATGCCCGTTATTAATTAATCGTGCAATGTTAGTTATATATTGCTCACGTTTAAAACCGTTACTAATAACGTACGTCTCATCTGTAATTTTCCCTTCTCTTTTTAAATTCTCAACAATATCAATATCGAATGCCGAAGAGGTTTCTATATGAATGTCGTTTTTTAAAGCCTCGTGTAAAACATGTTTAAAATGTGAACTTTTGGTACAATAACAGTAGTTATACTTTCCTTTATAGTCGTTCTTTTCTATGGCCTTTGCAAACCATTGTTTAGCACGAGAAATATTATTTGAAATCTGAGGTAAATAGGTGAATTTTAATGGCGCACCATATTCTTCAACCAATTCCATTAGATCTATATCGTGAAATTGAAGCGTTTTATCTTCTAATTTAAATTCTTCTTGTGGGAAATAAAATGATTGATTTATTAAATCAATATATTTAGTATTCATGGTAATTTGATATAATAATTAAAATAAACATTTAAGATACACAGTATTATCTGTGTAGAAAAATAAATAATATTAATTATCTATCAAATTTGTATTTGACTTTGGGTTGTAGGCATAAAGCCAAAGACATGTTGGCTTTTAATTATGGAGTATGCGGAAGTTAGCTCTAAAATTCGGTTGCTTATCCTATAAGCGGCTTTTGAATATGACTTCCTAATTTTCAAAAGCCCGAACACACAAACAATTTTCATTATGTTCAGCTAATAGCTTGTACAAATGTGCTATAAAAAATCGAAAAAAAAAGATTTTTTTCGATTTTTTTTAAAAACTTTTAAAACCTGATTTACAGCATTTTAAGATTCACAATTTCTTGTTCTGTTAAGTTCTTCCAGTGTCCGCGTGGGATATCTTTTTTAGTAAGTTGTCCAATACTAACACAATCAATCTTTACGATATCATATTTTAAATAATCGAAAATTGTTCTAATGATTGTACTACCTGTATTTTTAACTTTTAATCCGATTTCTTTTTTAGAACCTTTATCGATATAACTTATTTCTTCTACTGCAACAAGTTTACCTTCTACTTTAAAACCTTCTCTAATTTTAGTAAAATCTTCGTGCTTTAAATTTTTATCAAGTTCGATATGGAATAATCTAGGAACACCATTTTTAGAGTTCGTAAACTTACTCACGATATCCTCGTCGTTTGTAAATAGAATAAGACCTAAAGAATTTCTTCCTAAACGTCCGATTGGTTTTATTTTAGAAGAGGTGGCATTAGCGACTAAATCCATTACTGTACGTCCTTTACCCTCGCTAGTTGTAGTAGCAAAACCTTTTGGCTTGTTAAGTAATACGTAGGCTTTCTTTTCTGGGTTTACGCGTGCACCATCAAAACGAACTTCGTCTTCCAGTTTTACCTTATAACCCATTTCGACTACCACTTTACCATTTACAGATACTAAACCTGTAGCGATATGCATATCGGCGTCTCTACGAGAACAAATACCCGAATTGGCAATGTATTTATTTAAACGGATTTCTCCGGGATTCGAATTTTTAGGTGCAGACTTTGGCTTATCTGTAACCACCTGTTTTTTAATAGGCGCATTTCCTCTTGCATAACTTGTATTTCGTGTATTTCCTGTTCCACGTCCTGAAGCTTTTCCTTTATTGTTGCTGCCTTTTTGCTTATTCATTGTGCTATATTTATTTTGTGCAAAGATATACTAAATTTACGATTTTTTATTTTTATACAAATCCTTTTAAAAAAGTCGGTTTAACACCAAATCTGTATCGATTAACAGGACACTAAACACACCCGAGAAAATGATAAATTTTAGAATATTATGAAGAATTAAATAGTGTTTTCTAGAGCTCGAATTCCATAACAAAACCAAAAACATAGCCAGGAGAAACATCATGAAATAAAAGAAATAATACATGTGGCCTATTTCGTATTTAGCTAATAAAAAATACGTGGGTACTAAGGTTAAGAACACCAAAACGGTAAGCATTATTTTAGAGTATTTCTCGCCATAAACTATAGGAATCGTTTTATAACCCTGCGCTAAATCTCCGGGCATATTCTCCAGATCTTTAGTTAATTCTCGCATAGATATTATTAAAAACAGATACATAGCATGTACAAAAATAACATGCTCGAAATTCTGATAATACATAAAAATAGCGAAAAATGGTGTAATAGTTAACACGGCAGAAGCTAGATTCCCTATAAAAGGCATCTTTTTTAATTTATGCGAATAAAACCAAATTGCGAAAATATATAAGGCAAAAAAGAGTACGGCTTTAAACGAAACATAACTTGCCATAACAACAGCTAGTAAGTTAAGAACAAAATAAAAAGAGAGTTTTACATTCTGACTGATTAAACGATCGAGCATAGATTTTTGAGGCCGATTGATTAAATCTTTTTCCGAATCGTAGAAGTTATTAATAATATAACCCCCCGCTATAGTTGCCGAAGACGCCAAAACCAGCATAAATAAATTAAGGTCGAAAACAACCTCCCGAACCGGCTTATCATGCGCTAGAATATAAACTGCCGTTACATATTGTGCAACAACAACCATAAGCACATTATATCCTCTAACCACAGAAAACATACTGAAAAATTTCAATAAAATATGTTTATGTTTTCTAGAGAACATAGCTACAAATTAAAAAAAATGAAAATTAAAAACGACTGTACTGCCGACTAGAAATTATATACAACTTCTAGTTTATGACCGTGAAGTGCTTGTTTTGCTTTTTCAAAATCTTCAGCAAAACCAAGAATATAACCACCACCACCAGAGCCACAAAGCTTTAAGTAATAATCGTTAGTATCTAAACCTTTTTTCCATAAATCGTGAAACTGTTGCGGAATCATAGGTTTAAAATTATTTAATACCACTTTAGATAATTGCTTTGTATTTTTAAACAAGGATTTCATATCTCCTTTTAAAAAATCGTCCACACAAGCATCGGTATGTTTTACAAACTGATTTTTAATCATATTTCTAAAACCTTCTTGCTTCATGTTTTCCATAAAAATATGAACCATCGGAGCTGTTTCTCCAACAATACCACTATCTATTAAAAACACAGCACCTTTTCCATCACTCTTTTGCGAAGGAATACCTGTAGCTTCAATATTATCTTTAGAATTAATTAAGATAGGAATGCTTAAATAACTATTTAAAGGGTCTAAACCTGAAGACTTTCCATGAAAGAAAGATTCCATTTCAGAGAAAATAGATTTTAATTTAAATAATTTTTCACGTGTAAGATTTTCAAGAACCGTAATTTTATCTTCTGCATACTTATCGTAAAGTGCAGCAACCAATGCACCACTACTTCCAACACCGTATCCTTGAGGAATAGACGAATCGAAATACATACCCGCTTCAATATCCTCGTTTAACGTTTTTAAATCGAATACTACTAAATCGGCACTAATAGTACCCAAATAAGTTGCGTAACGCTTTAAACTTTGGTTAGAACTAATAGTTTTATCAGTTGGTGTGGTAGCCATTTTTAATGCGCCATTATAAAAGTTATAAGGAATAGACAATCCCTTGCTATCTTTTATGATACCATATTCACCAAAAAGTAAAATTTTAGAATAAAATAAAGGTCCTTTCACGTAATTTTAATTAAAATTAACATTGCAAAGCTAATGATTATTATTCACATATTTTCACCCCGTTAAAAATTAATGAAACAGACGCTTTCTCTCTCGTTTTAAAAGTGTTAGAAACGTCAAGCGTTATTACATTTGTGATAATAAATAACAGATTAAAATCATATTTCTAGATAAAAACACATACTAAACTGATTATTTTTAGTTTAGATAAAATACAATCTAAAAAACAATGCTTGCTTAATATTCCACTTTAATGACTCATATTTATTTGTTTAGCCCCAAAACCTATTTCGTCGCAAATAAATTGTCCGTTTTGGCAATGGCTAGCTAATTCCGTTTTAATGAATTTTAAGATGACTTCAGCTTGAGATTTCGGATACAACACATGTACGTTAGCACCGGCATCTAAAGTAAACCCAATATGTAAACCGGTTTCTTTTCTAAATGACCAGATTTTATTAATCACCTCTAGCGTATTCGGTTTCATTAATATAAAATAAGGCATACTCGTCATCATCATAGCATGTAAGGTTAACGCCTCACTTTCTATAAGTGCGATAAACGCATCTAAATCTCCAGATTCTAAGATAGGTTTCAGACTTGCTAAATTTTCATGAGCTTGTGCAAAACGCTGTGCCGCAAATGGATGTCCGTGCATTAAATTATGACCAACGGTGCTACTAACTTGCTTTTCACCTTTATCGACTAACAATATAGTATCCTGATAATTTTTAAAATTCTCATGCACTGCATACGGATATTTCACACCGAATAAATCTGAACTGCCTTCAACCGTTTCGTTTTCGCCCCAAACAATTAAGTCGCCTTCAATACTTCTACAGGCAGAACCCGAACCTAATCGCGATAAAAATGAGGCTTTCTGATTGAAAAACGCAGTTGTCATCTCAGGCTGAAGTTGTTGCTCTAAACTCATTAAACACAATGCCAAAGCACTCATGCCTGAAGCAGACGAAGCGATTCCAGAACTATGCGGAAAGGTATTGGAGGTTTCAATTTTAAAAGTATAATCCTTTAAAAATGGCAAATACACGAGAACACGCTCGAAAAAGGTTTTAATTTTTGGCTGAAAATCCGGTTTATGTTCTCCATCTAAATAAACCTTAAAATCGAAATCTGAAGTCGTTTCCTTTTTAGAATACGATAAAACTGTGGTGGTTTTACACGCATTAAGTGTGAAACTTATAGATGGATTTTCAGGAATCTGATCCTTTTTCTTACCCCAATATTTTATAAGTGCAATATTGCTTGGAGACTCCCAAGACACGGTTCCTTCGGTAATGTCTTTAGAATAGACTTGAGGAATAAATTGTTGTTCGGTCATGAATTTATAAATCTGAGCACAAAGATAACAACTTCTGCATCGTTTTAAAATTTCTTGTGGTTGCCGAGACTTTTAATTTCCGTTCAAAAAAATTGTTATTGCATTTTGCTTTTCCATAACCGTGTTCCGAATAGAAATACACACAAGAATCTGCAATAACAAACGTTTCTCCGACAACAGTTTCATTAGAAACGGATTCCACAGCATCAGACTTTGGAATCTCTCCCAAAAGCGTAAAATAACTGTTTGATTTCTGTGCTTCTGAAAACGGATTAGAATCAAAAATCTCTTGAAATTGCAATTGACTTTTAACTAAAACCGGCACTTCAAATCCGAAGACATTTAAAATGGATTCTCTAATCTTAGTTTCTAAAATTAATGCATGTTCCTCTGAAGATTGAAACACCACATTCCCACTTTGTATATACGTTTTTACATTTTCGAAACCTAAATCGGACATTAGCGTTCGTAAATCTGCCATCGGGACTTTTTTCTGTCCCGACACATTTATTCCACGTAATAATGCAATGTATGTTGTCATGCCTTATTAGAAATTGCTTTAGACACAATGTAAGCGCCTGTCCATGCATTTTGGAAATTAAATCCGCCAGTAACGGCATCTATATTAATAACTTCTCCCGCCAGATACAGATTTTTATGCAGTTTACTTTCGAAAGTTTTAAAATTGATTTCTTTTAAATCGACTCCTCCAGCGGTTACAAATTCTTCTTTAAACGTACTTTTACCATCTACTTTAAAAACAGCCTGCGTTAACTGTCCGGCTAAACCCTCTAACTGATTTTTATTTATATCGCCCCAACGGCTATCTTCTGTCATTTCTGAAGCCAACACCAATTGTTGCCACAAACGTTTAGGCAAATCGAATTGCGGAAACTTAAACACCGTTTTCTTAGCTGAATCTAATTTTACTTGTTTCAGTTGCTCTAAAACAGCTACTGTAGCTTGTTTCACAAAATTAACTTCAACCTCAAATTTATAATCCCGTTTTGCTAATTCTAATGCTCCAAAAGCCGATAACTTTAAAATCGCTGGCGCACTCAAACCCCAATGGGTGACTAACAAAGGCCCTTCTGAATATAAATCTGTACCAAGCACCTTAACCTCGACATTCTGAGCTACGACACCAGGAATATCTTTTAAACGATTGTCTTTTATATTAAAGGTAAATAAAGACGGTACAGGTTGCGAAATGCTATGCCCTAAACCTTCTAATAATTTCCATATTTTAGGACTACTTCCAGTGGCAACTAATAGTTGTTCTGCTTTAAAAGTATCGTGATTGGTTTCTATTTCCCAAGCCTCATCACGTTTAGAAATTGTTTTTACACCCTGATTGGTTAAAACATCAACGTTATGCTTTTTAGCTTCAAAAAGAAAACAATCGATTATAGTTTGCGACGAGTCCGAAACCGGGAACATTCTCCCATCCTCTTCAATTTTTAATTCCACGCCACGTTCTTCAAACCAAGCCGTGGTATCTCCCGTCATAAACTGATGAAATGGACCCAACAATTCTTTTTCGCCTCTGGGGTAATATTTCACTAATTCTTGAGGTACAAATTCGGCATGCGTTACATTGCAACGTCCGCCACCAGAAACTTTCACTTTTCCTAGAACCTCTTTTCCACGTTCTAAAATGGCGACTTTATATTGCGGATTCTGCTCTGCAATATTTATCGCAGCAAAGAAACCTGCAGCTCCTCCTCCAACGACAATCACATTATATTCTTTCATACCCTATCTGGATTATCAGAAATTATGGCATCTACACCATAATCTTTCATTCTATTTATAGTCGCTTTATCGTTAACCGTCCACACGTTAACGGCGTAACCTTTGCTCTGAGCAAGCTTTACATTGTCGCGTGTTACAATTGCGGCACCCGGATGAATGGCTTTAGCCTTCACTGTTTCAGCAAACTCTATCGCTTCAGCCATATTTGCTTTAGTTAAAACACCCAACGGAATATTTTTATCAATATTAAAAACAGCCTCTATTTCGTGATGCTGGAAGCTAGACACTAAAAAATCTGAATATTGCCACCCTCGATTTTTAATATAATTCTGAATGGTCTCACAGGTTGCTTTAGCGGTAGATTTACCTTTTAATTCAATATTCAAAATACATTTTCTATCTATCAAATCTAAAACCTCATCTAAAGTCGGAATAGCAAACTGCTCATTGACTTTTAATAGTTTAAGTTCAGAAAGGGCATGTTTTGCCAGTTCCCCTTCACCATTTGTCATCCGATCTAAAGTAAAATCATGAAACACAACCAATTCGCCAGTTGCACAACAATGCACATCGATTTCTATACCATCTACATTAAAATCTAATGCTTTTTGGATGGATTCCAATGTGTTTTCTGCAATATAGGCTTTGGCCCCGCGATGTCCCATAACCAAACATTTAGACTTCATGTACTAGTCCTGTTTTTTAACCATTGGTCGCATTAATCCTTCCTGTGCCACGCAGGCAATAAGTTTTCCGTCTCTAGAAAAAATATTTCCTTTGGCAAAACCACGTGCACTTGAGGCATTTGGTGTTTCAATGGAATACAACATCCAATCGTCATAATCGAAATCTCTAAAAAACCACATCGAATGATCTAAACTAGCCATTTGGGTGTTCCCAAAGTGAGCTTCACTAGCATGTGGCAATAAGGCTGCAGCTAATATATTGTAATCGGATATATAGGTTAATATTTGTTGTTTTGTAGCCAAATCTGCATCGGCAATTGGCGTTTTAAGCTTAAACCATATGTTAGAATATGGTGGTAAATTCTCCTGTTTTAATGGGTTAATAACCTCAACAGGCTTAAATTCTATTGGACGTTCTATTTCTAAAAAGTGCTTGGTAATTTTTGGCAATACACTACCATATCGCGCTAACATTTCGGTCCAACTTAGTAACTCTTCAGGTTGTTTTAAGTTCGTGTTCATCTCTATTTGATGATCGTGACCTTCTTCAGCCTTATGGAAAGAGGCCGCTAAAATAAAAATGGCTTTCCCATTCTGACTTGCTAACACACGACGTGTAGAAAAACTACCACCATCGCGTACTTCATTTACCTCAAAAACTATGGGTATATTTAAATCTCCCGCTTCTAAAAAATAAGCATGAAGCGAATGTAGTATCCGACCATTAGTTATGGTTTTATACGCTGCATTTACCGATTGAGCCAATACTTGGCCACCAAAAACATGAGGACTTCCAATTGTTTTGCTAATTCCTTCGAATTGAGAAGGGGCAATTGTTTTTAAATCCAAAAGTTCTAATAACTCGTTTGCTGACTTCATATAAATAGGGGTTTATTAAATTCAAAATTATTAAAATGATTTTTGAAAGTATCACTTTAATCTGTTTTTATCACATTTGAGCAACTATTAGCTTCCAAACTTAAACCGAGCTATAACTATTATGCAAAAAACCCAAGTGATTAACTTGGGTTTTAAAACAATAAATATATTATATTTTAGAAAAAGAAGTACCCCACCGAAACTTGAAAAACGCCATTCTTATTTGTTCCACTAAATCCTTCAACATCATCAATATCGGTTAATCCAATATTGTATCGTGCACTAAAATTAAGACCGTTGTCCAACTTATAACCTAAACCTAAATTCACACCAAAATCTACAGTATTAAAATCGTCTTCTATTCCTAAACCGTCATCATTGGTATTAAGCAAAAACCCTAGTTGCGGACCTGCCTCTAAACTAAAGCCTTTAACCACATAATATTTAGCCATTAATGGTACATTTAAATAATTTAAAGCGACAGTGTCATCTCCAAAACTATATCCTTGACCAGAATACAAAACTTCAGGCTGAAACGAAAAAACATTTGAAATCGGTATTTCCGCCATAACCCCATAGTTAAATGCTGTTACAGTCTCGAAATTATCGGTATGATCTCCAAATACCGAAGCAAAATTAAGCCCGGCTTTCGCTCCAAATTGAACCTCTTGCGCGCTAATGTGTGTGTAACCTAAAATTGAAATAAAAGTGAATAGTAAAAGTTTCTTCATCATATTAATTGTTTGATTATTGAATAACAAAAGAATACATTTTCCAAATCCAGAAGCCTTATATTGTATTATAATTAACCTTTTTAACCGTTTTTAACATCCGTTAGAATACAGTTGCACTATTTATTTACTTCCTTAAATCGTTTAATTTTTAGACATAAAAAAACACCAAATCGTGTAAATTAATACCGATTTGGTGTTAGAATAAGTTACTAACCAACCTGAAATCACCTATTCTTTTTCATATATGTTGCATAATCTGAAGCTAACTCCGTTTTCTGTTTTTCAGACAAGGTCTTTCCTGCCAATTGAAAAAACGTATGTTCTTCGTCCTCCAAATGATGTTCTACTTTATGTTTTAATTTTTTAGCTATTTTGAGCCATGCGGACGAATCGTATTCTGTGTCTTCCAGTTCCTCGATTAATTCATCGATTTCATGATGTTCTGCAATACCATGTCTGGAATGCTCTTGCATCATGTCTGTAGAGATTAATGGCTTGTAAAAGTGGCGTTCCTCTGCATTTGCATGAACTTCCAATTCTTTTCTCACCGCTTTAAACAGCTCATCTCTATTCTTTGTATCGCCTGAAGACTGCACTAATTTATCGAGTAAATCGCGCTGAATATCATGATCGTGCCGTATCGCTTCAAAAATGGTCATATCTAAAAAATTTAAAAGTTATAATTAAACTGTTGCAGTCGTTTTAGACGTTCCGTTAGTTTTAACGTCTTTTCTAAAATGTCTGTTTTTAGTTTTTAAAACTTCTAATTTTTTTTCTAAAGCATCGATAACTTCGTCTGATTTATGACTTGAATCAGCAAGAATGCTTTCTATTTGCTCTTCTAAAGTTCCTTTTTTAACATTCACTTTTTTAGCTACTGTATCTGCGAATTCTGTAGCTTGTTCTGCTAATTTATTTTTTCTAGCTTCTGCCTCTTTAGAGATTATTTTACGCGTTTTACTACCTTTTTCAGGAGCGAATAATATTCCCATTGCTGCTCCTAAAGCGGTTCCTGCTATAATACCTAAAATTGTATTTCCTGAATTGTTCATAGTTTTAAATTGTTTAATGGTTAAACTTAATACTACAAAGTTATGTTGAAAGCGAAGGTCTAGTTGACTCTATACGTTTTAAAATTGACGGGATTAAAAATGTAAGTCATTTATCGCCAAGCTAAAGCACTGCGTTCGGCCCAATACGACTCCGTTTCTGATGCGAATATTTGAAGTTGATGCCGCTCTGCTTCTGTTAATTGAAATGACAAGGCTTTTAAATTATCTTGTAACTGTTCGCTTGTTAAAGCACCGCTAAGCACCACCTGAGGCTCTAAACTATCTATTATAAACCGTATAGCAACGGCATCTATTCCCACGTTATATTGTTTCGCCAGAAATTTAAAATAGGTATAAGCTTCAGAATATCTCGGAAAATCTTTATTCTCTAACACACGTCCGTTAGCCAAAGCTTCTTTAATAATAACTGTTTTATTATCGCTTAATAACTGATTTAATATTTCAAAGGTAGATTGCTCGAATACATTATACGTAACCTGAAAGCTGGTAAATAACGGCTCGCCTTCGACTTGAACTTTTAAAGCCATTTCAATAATTTCTACCTGATTAGCACCACTGGTAGAAACTCCAATCTGCATACCCGTTTTCTTTTTTATACGATATAATTCTTGAAGCGCTTCTGTATTGGTAAAAATACCACTATCTAAAGTCGCAGAATGCACTTGATATATTTTAAGCTCCGGTAAAAGCGCTTGAGAGACTTCCCATTGCTCTTGTAATTTGGAAAATGAATGTTCTTTTATTTCGTGCTTTCCACGGTATCCTAATTCCCAATTCGCCATATAAGTATAGCCCCATTTGGTACTCAAATTTACATCGGGATACGATCTTAATGTATGCCAATCAATTAAAAACTGTTCACCTTTCCCATAAGATGGAGCCACATCAAAATACCGTACTCCAAAACGATAGGCATCGTCTAAAACCTGCATGGCATTTGCTCTAAATACCGTTTCCGATTGCGCTATTTCTTCCTTTTTTATGTTGATGTATTCCGGGCGACCAATAGCCGCGAGTCCTAATCCGATTTGGGTTTGTTTTGGCATAGCAATTATAATTTTCTTCTAAATTACTAAACTAGATTCAGAATCAAGACAAGTTATAAGAATAGATATTTACATTTCATAAAAGGGTAAATCCAATAAATAATTATTGCACTTCTGTTTCTATAATGGTATCACTAATTAATGTTTTATGCACAGGACATTTAGATGCTATTTCTTTTAAACGTGCTTTCTGTTTATCGTCTAAGTTTCCTACAAATTTTAAGGTCTTTTTTAGATAATCTATTTGTGCTGGTTTTTCTAAATCTAGCTTAAGATCGTCGCTATGTTTTTTAGAATATGTAATGTAAACAAACACTTCTTGTAAATCCCATTTTTTACGCTGAGCATATAATTTTAGCGTCATCGCGGTACAAGCGGCCAAGGCTGCGTTTAAATATTCGTAAGGTGAAGGTCCAAAATCGTCACCTCCAACGCGCTCTGGTTCATCGGCAATTAACGTATGTTTTTTCGTCTGGATATTCGTTGCAAAGTTATCTTCTAACAGATTTAAATGCGCAACTAATTGCTCGCCTTCGGTGTCTAAAATCTCGCTGTCTTTTGCCTCGAAATAGCGCTGTACCCAAGTCCCAATTACATTACCCACATATTCACTATCTCTAGAGTCTGTCAATAAATGATCGGCTTGATCTAAACTCACAAAACTTTTAGGATGATGTGCGGTTTTATACAAACGTTCTGCATTTTCAATAGGTACTACACCATCAAAAGGTGCATGCATAATAAGTAATGGTTTTCTTAAGTTTTTAGTAATCTCAGGCAAATCGGTTTTACTAAAATCGTCTACAAATTCCTTATTTATATTAAAAGGTCGCCCTCCAATATTAACTTCAACATTTCCTTTTTCTTCAACATCATCAAATCCATGCGAGAACAAATGCGTTACATGCTCTACTGTTGCAGGAGCGCCAACGGTTGCCACAGCTTTTACAGACTCTAATTGAGATGCCGCTACAATTACCGCTGCACCTCCAAGCGAATGTCCAACCAATAAGGACGGGGCTTGAAAATGTTCTTCTAAATATTTACTTACCGCCAATAAATCGGAAACGTTAGCAGAAAAATGACTATCAGAAAATTCGCCTTCACTTCTACCCAATCCCGTAAAATCGAAACGAAGCACCCCAAAATCATGATTGGTTAACGAACGACTAATGTTTTTAACCGCAGATAAGGTACTGGTGCAGGTAAAACAATGCGCAAACACTGCAAAATAATTCGGATTCTGATTTGCAGGCAATTCTAAATAGGCCTGAAGTTTTACACCTTTATCATTTTCTATTTCAAGTTTCTGACTTTTCATATTTTGATTTATTATTGATTAAAAATACGGTTACATAAATTTACGAACTGCAAGACAACATCGAACAGCCCACTTTATTCCGTGCCCATTCTGGTCGTTTTGCAAACCATTTTTCAGAGTCTGGTTGCTCGTCGTATGGATTTTTTAGTAGATTGAATAATTCATCCACCAATGCATAATCTCCTTTTTCAGCGTCATCTATTGCCAATTGAGACATATAGTTTCTAAGCACATATTTGGGGTTAACGCCATTCATTTTTGAAGCACGTTCTGCATCAGACAATGCTTCTTTTTGTAATCGCTCCGAATACCTTTCAAACCAATTATTCCAAACTTCTTCAATTTCTGAAGTCATGGCATCTGGATTGTAAAAAGCGTCTTCAATAAGTTTCAATGCATTTAAAGGATTTTCTTTTTCAAATTTCGAAAGATTTCTAAATGCAATCGTCATGTCTGTTTCTAGCATTTGCAATGCATCTTCAAAATCTTGAATCAGTTTTAAGTCGGATTCTTCCGCTTTAAAAAGCCCTAATTTTGAACGCATCATCTTTAAAGACTGGGTTTCAAAATTCGTTTTATACGCATCTAAAATAGCTTGTAACGCATCGACATCTTCAATTAAAGGATATAACGCATTTGCTAGTTGGTATAAATTCCAAAGTCCAATATTAGGCTGATTTCCGTAGCGATAACGCTTATGTTGTCTATCGGTTGTATTTGGCGTCCAACCATAATCGAAACCTTCTAACCAACCGTAAGGCCCGTAATCTATAGTTAAACCTAGAATAGACAAATTATCGGTATTCATCACGCCATGCACAAAACCAACACGTTGCCAATCGATAATCATTTTAAGCGTACGTTCAGAAACTTCCTTAAAAAAGGCTAAATACGTTACTTTTGATGGTGCTCCCAATTCTGGATAAAAATGTTTTATCGTATAATCGGTAAGCATTTTAAGCGTTTTAGCATCTTCTCGAGACGCTAAAAGTTCAAAGCTTCCGAAACGTAAAAAACTTGGTGCTACACGACACACTACTGCTCCTTCTTCGTATTCCGGATTCCCGTTATACATAACATCGCGTAACACTTGGTCTCCCGTTACCGCTAACGATAATGCTCGCGTAGTAGGCACGCCCAAATGAAACATGGCTTCGCTACATAAATACTCACGAACAGACGAACGTAAGACCGCCAAACCATCGGCAGTTCTAGAATATGGTGTGGGTCCAGCGCCTTTTAATTGCAATGCCCAACGCTGATTTTCATATTCAATTTCGGTTAAATTTATGGCACGACCATCGCCTAATTGTCCTGCCCAATTCCCAAATTGATGTCCGCCATAGCACATAGCATACGGTCTTGTATGTTCCAACACTTGATTCCCTGTGAACACTTTTAAAAATTCTTTCGACTGACTTTCAGCTTCCGAAATCCCTAGTGTTTCCAATAATTCTGGAGACACATGAATCAATTCTGGTTTTGCAGTATGTTTGGGCGTAACATAAGAAAAACAAGCTTCGCTAACCTGACGCCTAGAGTTTTCTAGAATCGGATCGGCGGGAAGTTCGCTTGTAAAAGTCTCGTTTATATGTGATTTAAAAATTTTCAAAGGGCGTGTCTATTTTAATTTATCGGCATGCATTTGCCTTAACTTGGCTAACTTCGGATTAATAACCGCAGTGCAATAGCCTTGTGTTTTATTGTTTTCGTAATAATCCTGATGATAATCTTCAGCTTCAAAAAATGGTCCTAGCGCACTCACTTCTGTCACTATTTTATCATCGAAATACGGTTGAATATTTTCAATTACAACATCTATAATCGCTTTCTCTTCTTCCTTCTGATAGTAAATTACAGAACGGTATTGTGTCCCACGATCGGCACCTTGACGGTTTAAAGTTGTAGGGTCGTGTGTGGTAAAAAAGATGATTAAAATATCTTGTAATGAAATCACATTCGAATCATAAGTAAGTTGAATAACTTCGGCATGACCGGTTAATCCCGAACATATTTCGCGATATGTAGGTCTGCCAGGGACCGTACCTCCAGTATATCCCGAAACCACTTTTTCGATACCTTTTACCTGTTGAAAAACAGCTTCTGTACACCAGAAACAACCGCCTCCAAGCGTGATAATTTCTTTTGTATTATCCATGATATTCTTCTTTCTCTAGCGTAATTGATTCTGAATTTACACAATAGCGTAATCCGCTTGGTTCTGGGCCATCGGGAAACACATGTCCTAAGTGCGCATCGCAAGTATTACACATCACTTCTACACGAACCATACCGAATGCAGTATCTTTTTCGTACTTGATAGCATTCTCTTGGATAGGCTGTGTAAAACTTGGCCATCCTGAACTAGATTCGAATTTTATAGTAGAATCGAACAATAACCTCCCGCAACACACACAACCATATTTTCCGGCTTCGTGTGCACTACAAAGTGCTCCCGAATGTGGTGCTTCGGTTCCTTTTAATCTTGCTATTCTAAATTGGTGAGGTGTTAATAATTCTTTCCATTCTTCGTCGGTTTTCTCTACACGACGATGGGGTTCTGGATTGCCATTCACGGCAAAATCCATTATATTTTTCCATGTAAGCATACTATTCCTTTTTTTAAATTTGTATTAAAAAATAACACTGATGGTTATATGATATCTGTATTAGACTCATTAACGCGCTCCATCTTACATACAAATATGATTAATTCCTATTGGGCATAAAAATATCGCTTGTTAATAATCATACAATTTTTACTTAAAATACAATTAAAAACCAGAATATAAAAACGAATAAAACCTATCTCAATACATACATGTAATTGGGATAGGTTTATGCTTAACACTGTAAGTGAATGCTATGTAATTATGTACTCACTTATATAAAATTAATTTCTATTACACTTCAAAAATAGAATCAAAAGGTAATGATTACTTAGAGGCTTTCTTTGCTTCTAACAACACGATATCATACTCATTATTCAGAATAACATTTCCATTTTCGACAGTAACATCGGTATTAGAATAGGCATCATGAATATTCAAGCGTTCAGGAAAAACGCCTCCAACGGGTATTATTTTCTTTCCTTTTTCAAGATTTAAACCAATAACCACTCGGTCTTCAAAATCGTCTTTTTTATATATTCGAGAAAACACATATGGTGCTTCAGAAATCATGTGATGTCTTCCTGCTCCAACCGCTGGATGGTGTGCTCTAAACTGACCTAGAAGTTGCCAATGTGCTAAAACCGCTTGCGTTTTAGGATTAGAATTTATGTCGTCCCAATTCATAAACGTACGTAGATTGGCATCGCCAACAGCACCTTCGGCATGCAGGATTCTAGCCGATTCATCACCATAATAAATTTGCGCGGCACCTTGAGTAAGCAATAATTTTGTAGCCGTTTCAAAAGGTTTTATGCGCATCGGGTCGAATGGCTGACCATCGTCGTGAGAACTTAAATAATTTAGTACACTATAGCCTTTTAAGTCGTTATTAAGAATACTATCGTATTTGGTAAACATGGACTCGTAATCCATTTGTTGCACATTCCACTTAAATTCAAAATTGATTAATTGGTTGAATGCTTTATCGAAATAATTGACTTTACGGTCGCCAAAATCGAAGGCTTTTTTATGACTAATGGCATAATTATACACTTCCCCTACAAGGTAGAATCCATTATCGTCTAAGACTTTATCGGGATTTTCCATTTTAAACTGAGCAAAAGCTGTATCTACTACCTTTCTAAATTCTTGCCACACATAAGGTTCAGTATGCTTAACGGTATCTACTCGATAACCATCAATTCCGAATTCTGTGATATAATCGGCTAGCCATTTCATGATGTAAAAACGGGGTGCTCTTGGGTAGCCTGTGCTCTCAAAAAAAGCATCTAATTCGGCTACTTCTTTCTCATATCTGCCTTCTGCTTTCCATTTGGCAATAAGCTGAGGAGGTAACTCCACTGCATCATCACTTTCTGTTCTAATATCTGGTAAATTTTCAACCAAAGTACAACTTACGGTGCTATCGAAATCTTGATAATCGCAAGCCGGACCTGTTCTTACCCAATCATCTGGCCAAACAGGGTCTTTCTCCGTTACCGGCCCCCTATGATTAATAACAGCATCTAAAACAATACGAATGCCTTTACTATGTGCCACTTTTACAAGCTGTTTTAAATCTTCTTTTGTCCCGAAATCAGGGTCTAAATTCGTCCAATCCTTAGTCCAATAGCCATGGAAACCATAAGATAATCCAGTACCTTCATCTGTACCGCCATGAATTTGCTCTACAATTGGTGTCATCCAAATGGCATTTACACCCAAATCTGTAAAATAACCTGATTCTACTTTTTGTGTTACCCCTTTGATATCTCCACCTTCAAAACCTCTTAAAACTCCAGTTTCTAGATCTCTTCCATAATTAAGATCGTTGGATGTATCTCCATTATTAAAACGATCGACTAACATGAAATAAATTGTAGCGGCGTCCCATCTAAAAGGTACTTCCACTTCTTTCTCAACTGATTTATCAGTTGACTTATCAGTTGTTTTGTTTTGACACCCTGTAACCATAATTCCTAATATTAAAACTACTATAAAGTTACGCATAATCTATTGCAATTTAAAGATGAAAGATTGTAACGGCTTTACCGCAATTTTGGCTTCGGCTCCATTTTCTGAAACCTGTAAAACTGTTTGATACGATTTATACAATTGGTCTTCTAACAGGTATTCTCCTGGTTTTAATTGCCAAGCATCTACAAGGTCTTTTGGTAGTTTTAAATAGAATTCTGTACCGTAATCGGCATCGAAATTATTAACAATTATAAGTTTCTCGTTATCGTTCCATCTGGCATAAGAGAATTGTTTTAACCCATAATCGCCCGTATTATGCGTATTGTAGTCATGTAGGTCTTGGTAGTTCCCCATTAAGGCCTCACTAGAAATTGTGAAATTTAGCAAGCGCTTATAGAAATCGTATAATTCTAATTCTTCTGTAGTAGATTGTCCGCCATCGAATTGCTTATTATTTACCCAACGTCTTAAGGTTGGCACACTTCCGTAATCGAAAATTGATGTTCTAGACGGGTCTCCAAATCCTAAATCTTCTGCACCTGGCTCTCCAAATTCTTGTCCGAAATAAATTAATGTCGGTGACGTGCTTATGGTTGCAGAAACCACCATAGCTGGCTTGGCTTTAAAGGCATTTCCTGCAAACTCTGGACTTGCAATACGTTGCTCGTCGTGATTTTCTAAAAAGTGCAACATGTGGTGTTCGATATCGCTTAAATCTCTTTGGATTGGCACAATATCGTCGGTTTTTCCCCAACCTTGCATAACATGCTTAAGCGTATCGTACAACTGTACTTTGTCGTATAAATAATCCATTTTTCCTTTACGGATATAATCTCTGTATAAACTTGGATTATACACTTCGGCCAGTAAAAACGCCTCAGGATTTTTCATTTTTATAGTAGAATTCATATAACTCCAGAATTCTACCGGCACCATTTCGGCCATATCGTAACGAAAGCCATCCACACCCTTTGCCGTCCAATACAAGGCAATCTCTTTAAATTTCACCCAAGAATCTGGCACGGTTTTATCTTGCCAAAATTCGAAATGCGCTTTATAGTCTTTTGTATCGAATCCGTCTGGCAAACTATCAAAATCATGATGACCTTCTGGCGTTACCCCGTAATTTATTTTTACTGTTTCGTACCAATCGTTAGGGTCTGGTTGTGGTAAACGCGAGCCATTTCCGGTCCATTTCGATGGATTTTCATCGAACTTTCCATCTAATAACTCATGTTCAGAACCTCCTAAAGGCACATATCCGTTTCGGCGTTCTGGCACCACAAAAGGCTCACCCGGATTATAATAAAAATTATTATTCACATTATAAACAACCGTTTTATCGTCGGTTTCACCAAAGTCTGTAACGCCTTCTGGTTTTGTAATGCTTTTATAGTTTCTAGCAACGTGGTTAGGAACGATATCAATAATCACCTTTAAACCCGCTTTATGAGAACGCGCAATTAAGGCTTCAAACTCTTGTAAACGCTCAGCTGGATTTTCGGCTAAATCGGGATTTACATTATAGTAATCTTTTACAGCATATGGCGAACCTGCTCGCCCTTTAACAACATCTGGGTCGTCGTTAGAAATACCATAAGCCGTATAATCTGTAATAACATCGTGATGTGGCACACCGGTATACCAAATGTGCGTGACACCTAAATCTTTAATTTTAGATAAAGCCTTATCGGTAAAATCGTTAAACTTCCCAACGCCATTTTCTTCGATGGTTCCCCAGGGTTTATTGGTCTCATTTGTATTCCCGAATAAACGTGTAAATACTTGATAAACGACTTCCTTTTTTGGTGCGGTGGCAGTCTCTGCCTTATTACTTTCTTTCAAAATATCTTTCTTTTTAGAATCACAGCTGATTAAAACTAATAAAATCATTGCAATTGATGCTATACCTTGTTTAAACATTATAATATTATTTTAATTTCTAACTCAGAATCTACCTCCCATATTAATGGAACTTCTAAAATATGCGTGTGTTTATCGTATGTAAACGCCAATTCTTTTTTACCTTTTTTAATGCTTGCTGGCGCTGTTTCCATATTATGAATAATTAGCTGAATGGTTTTTGAATCTACTTTATACGCCGGACCTACATCATCTTTAAACACAAACTGCATTCCTTTTTTATGTTGTGAATAAGAAAAATTAAGGCGCTCGTATTTTCCTTTTTCAAATGCGTTTAATGTTTCCCCATCATCATTATATAACTGAGAAGAACTGCTTGTAATGGAGGCATCGTGATAGTAATGAAGCAGTAAATTGTGACCAGTATACGACTTGGTATTTTGCATGCGTCTTGCCATAGGAATAAATGCTCCGCCTTTAACATAGGTTGGTATGCTATTTTCGACTACTGAAACGGTTTTGGTTTGTCCGCCTTCAATTTTTTCATCTGTATAAAAATCGAACCACAGATTATTTTTCGGAAATATAACTTCATGCGTTTTTACACCTGCTTCTAAAATAGGTGACACCAAAAAGGAATCTCCCCAATAATACGTATTTGCCAAATTTTGATAGGTAACATCTTTTGGATGCTCAAAAAATAACGGACGCATTAATGGTGTCCCTTTTTTATGATTCTGGAAGGCAAGGTTGTAATTATACGGCAATAAGGCATAACGTAATCTTATGGCTTTCCGTGCCAAATTCTTTGCGTGTTCGTTTCTAAAAACAGGTTCGCTAGGTACGTCTTCCTGTGCATGAGGTCTGTATATAGGCTGAAAAACGCCATATTGCAACCAACGTACATACAACTCGTCGTCTAGATTATCGCCTGCAAAACCACCTAAATCACTATGCATATACCCTAAGCCTTGCATTCCCATTTGTAAAGCAATTTCTGGCTGACTTTGCAATCCGCCCCAAGTGCGATTTACATCGCCAGACCACGGAATTAATCCGTAACGTTGCGAACCGGAATATCCCGCACGCATTAACACAAAAGGTCTCATTTTTGAATGTGCACTTAAGCTACTTTCATAAACCAATCGTGCCCAATCGTGACCATAAATATTATGCACTTCGTCTGCTGTTCCTGTGGCATGTAATAATGCTTTAGGATGCACTTCAGGCTCGCCTAAATCGCCCCAAATTCCAGATACACCCATTTCGAATACATCCTTATAGATGTTAGAAAACCAATCGAAACCCGATTTGCTATAGATATCGATAAGACCTGTATTTCCGAAAAAGAAATCGTAAGTATAGGGTTGTCCTAATGAGTCTTTCGCTAACACATCTTGCTCGACAGCTTCTTCCCAACGGTTAGAGGTGGTTAACACAAAAGGCTCGGTAATTAAAATGGTGTTTACGCCTTCCTTATCGAAATCTTTAATCATTCTTTCAGGCGTTGGAAACGAATCTGTATCGAATGCCAGATTCCCCATAGTGCCTTGCACCTCTTTCCCAAACCAATATAAATCTAAAATCACGGCATCTACAGGAATTTCTTCTGCTTTAAACTTAGCAATAGTTGCGCGTGTTTCTGCTTCGGAATGATAACCAAATCGGCTAGAAAAATTTCCCAAAGCCCAAAGTGGTGGCATAGGTTGTTTTCCTGTCAATTCGGTATAATTATCTATAATATCTTCCCACGAATCTGATGCAATAACCTGATAGGTTTTTCGGCCAGAAATAGTCTCATAAGTTAGACTGTTATCCTGTTTACTATCTAAATCTAAATATCCGATAGGCGCATTATCGAAATGAATCATGTATTGCTTAGAAGACATGACTATTGGCAAGGTAAAATTCATTAACTCGCTATGCGTTTCGTAACCGTAATGTGCACGATTGTACAATTGTAAACGGTGTCCCCGACGATTCATGCCCAACGCTCTAGCACCACCACCATACAACACTTCGGTATGGTCTAAATTAAACTGAATGGCTTCACCGTCCTCGGTCTTCGAATAGCCGTCCCTTTCTGAAATTAAAGGTTGCCCTTTATATGTATATTGAATTTGAAAAGGTGATTTTTTAATAATTACAGACACGCCCTCTGAATTTAGAACCACAGCTTCCGGAGTATCTGAGATGTTAGAAAACGGCGTGTAATCTTTTAAAACTACCGCATGAGATTCTGGATTTTCTTGTTCTCCTTTTGGAATAAAAGTGGTTTCAACTATCGATTTATTGTATAATTTAATCACATAAACACCATCTTGAACCAAAACCCTATAACCAGCTTTAGTGGTTTCTGAAGACACAAAAGTTCTATTGGGGTTCTGAGCAAAACTGACTTGTAAAAAGCAGAGCGCAAATAATATATATAGTATGTTTTTCATTTTTATTTAGACATTAAAAAAGTGCAGGGAATTATTTTAAGAAAAGAATACTGTTGCGTATTAAAATTAACCGCTAACGCCTAAAACCATTAAAAAAAACTGTGTCATAATTCATTTTTTGTGGTTAATAAAAGTGGACCTTTTTCAGCAATTTTTAACTGTGTTGCCCAAGTTACAGTTGCTCCCGTAACTACATTTTTAAGGGTTTTACCTTCTAAATTCAATTCCTTAAAGCGTGTTAAATCTAATTCTTTAGCATCTTCATTTTTGTTTAAAATAAGTACAACCGTTTCGTCACCATGAACTCTACACAAGACGTAAATTCCATTTTCTGGAGCAAAATGAACAGTTTTACCAATATGAATGGCCTTGCTCTTTTTTCTATAATTTAAAATCTTCGAGACAAAATCTTGCATATCGGCTTGGCTTTCGGACAAACCTGAACCGGTAAACGCATTTACAGCATCGTCTTGCCAGCCACCAGGAAAATCGGACCGAATTAAACCATGGTCGTCTGGTTGTGCCGTGTTTTGCATTAAAATTTCTGTACCATAATACATTTGCACTATGCGTGGCACGAGAAAAACATAGCTCAACGCCATTTTAGTATTAGCAATATTTTCATGAAGCTGAGTAAACACACGGTCCATATCGTGATTGTCTGTAAAAATTAAAATATCTTGAGGAGTTGTATAAGCAAAATCCATTGCCAAACCTTCGTACATTTTTACAAAACCAGTCGCCCAATCTTCATTTTCATTTAAGGCGCTTATTATATTTTGTTGCATCGGAAAATCCATAGTCGATTTTAAATGCGATTCGTAACCTTCTTTATTAGGTGTTCCGGCTTGCCAGTATCTTACCAATAACGGATTAGTACTCCACTCTTCACCAACAATATTAAAATTCGGGTATTCTGACATTATTGTTGAAGCCCAAGTACTCATAAATGATTTGTCGGAATACGGATAGGTATCTTGACGAATACCTGCGAGTCCCAAAGTTTCTATCCACCATATATTATTCTGAATAATATACTTCGCCATAAATGGATTTCTCTGATTTAAATCGGGCATTGATGGCACAAACCAGCCTTCGACCATATCTTTTTTATCGACTTTTGAAGCATAGGTATCTTGATTTGTAGTGCGTCGGTGATTCGAATTACGCAGTGTTCCAGAGGTTTCAAAAGTTTCTTGCTGATTCACCCAATCTGTGAAAGGCAAATCTTTCATCCACCAATGTTCACTTCCGCAATGGTTCGCCACCATATCCATGATAAGTTTTAAACCTTGAGCATCCATTTTTCGAGCCAATTCTTTATAATCTTGAAGTGTTCCAAAACGCGGGTCCACTTCATAAAAATCGGTCATGGCATATCCGTGATACGAAGACGAATTCATATCATTTGTTAGCATAGGTGTTGGCCAAATCGCTGTAAATCCTAAATTATCTATATAATCTAAATGATTTATAATACCACGAATATCGCCACCGTGTCTTGCATAATTATCGCTTCTATCTATTTTTTGTTCCCTTAAATCGGTATCGACGTCATTTTTAATATTCCCGTTAGAAAACCGGTCTGGTGTAATTAAATACATCGCATCTGAACTATTAAAACCAATATAATCTTCAGGGTTTTTAGGACGAGCTTTTAATTCGTATTCATATTTAAACGAGGTACCATCGGCTTTACGAAACACGATATCGAATGTTCCTGGCACCGTTAAAGCATCAATTTTTAAATCGATAAATAAATAATTCGGACTATGAGCTTGGTGCACTTCAGAAATGGAGACACCAGGATAGTTAATTTCGGGAATAGCGTTTCCTATTTCAGAACTATTTACAAGCAATTGCAATTCTGAATTTTTGAAACCTATCCACCAATTTGGCGGTTCCACATGTGTAATTTGTGCACTTAAATTCAGGCTAAAAAACAGTAATACCATAGAAAAAATAATTTGCTTGTTGTTTACTAATCCTTTAGATAATTTACGCATAACTATACACTTTTTTAGTATAAAAAAACAGTACTCCGAAATAATTAAATGTCTTATTTCACTTCCAAAATACTAATAGCATAACCACCTCCTGCAACAGAAATTTGAGATAATTTTGTCTTGTAATTCACCTTTTGTTTTGTAATCTTATAAGCCTGAGGGTTGGTTTTATAATCGGCATCTTTAGCATCGGCATAGATTACTGCGTTGTACGTTTTATCTTTATCTAAGAAATCTAAACTGATTTTAGATGTTCTTTTAGTATTTCCGTTAACATTCCCTACAAACCAATTACTACTCCCTTTTTCTTTTCTAGCCACAGTAATATAATGTCCTGGTTCTGCTTCTAAATAAATACTGTCGTCCCAATCTATAGCGACATCTTTTATAAACTGAAAGGCATCCATAAACTGTTCGTAATGTTCTGGAAAATCTGCTGCCATTTGCAACGGACTGTACATGGTAACATACAATGCCAACTGATTAGCGATTGTACTATTTACATGCGAGTTGTTGTTAGGACTAAATTTACTAATATCCATTTCGAAAATTCCAGGGGTATAATCCATAGGACCTCCTATTAATCTTGTAAATGGCAAAATGGTGACGTGATTTGGCTTAGAACCTCCAAAAGCTTGATATTCGGTGCCTCGAGCAGATTCGTTACCTATTAAATTAGGATATGTTCTAGCAACACCTGTTGGTCTTACCGCTTCGTGAGCATTGACCATAATTTTATAGTCTGCCGCCTTTTCGAGTGCATACTGATAATGGTTTACAATCCATTGATTGTAATGATTTTCACCACGTGGTAAAATATCGCCTACATAACCACTTTTTACAGATTTATAACCGTGCGCATTCATAAACTGATACGCTTCATCCATGTGGCGCTCGTAATTACGAACAGAAGCCGAGGTCTCATGATGCATCATCATCTCTACACCTTTAGATTTCGCGTAGGCATGAATACCTTCCACATCAAAATCAGGATAAGGTGTTACAAAGTCGAAAACATAATCTTTAGAATGTCCGAACCAATCTTCCCAACCTTCGTTCCAGCCTTCTACTAAAACAGCATCAAAACCATGCTCGGCGGCGAAATCAATATATTTTTTTACATTTTCGGTATTTGCCGAATGTGTTTTATTTGGAGATACTTTAGAATAGTCTGTAACTCCTAATTGAACCGATGGCAAATCATCTGTATAATGCCAAGATCCCTTTCCGGTAATCATTTCCCACCAAACACCTACGTATTTTACTGGCTTAATCCACGATGTATCTTCAATCGCACAAGGCTCGTTTAGATTGTAAGTTATTTTTGATGCCAGAATATCACGTGCATCATCACTTACCATAACCGTTCTCCATGGCGATGTTGCCGGCGCTTGAATATAACCTTTATCGCCGTTAGAATCTGGTGTTAACCAAGACTCGAATATTAGGTTTTCATCATCTAAATTAAGATGCATGCAAGAGTAATTTATTAAAGCAGCTTCATGCAAGTTTATGTATAGACCGTCGTTAGTTTTCATAATTAACGCGGTTTGCACACCTGTTGGAGAAAAAGAGGTTTGCGATAAGTTTGCAGTTACTGCACCTTCAGAATACCCGCGAATTTCAGACAATTTAGATTCGGTATAATCGTATTCCTGAGTATCGTAATCGCCTGGAATCCAAAACGCAGTATGGTCGCCTGCCATGGCAAATTGTGTACGCTCTTCTTTAATTGTAAAATACACTAAGTTTTTTTGTTCGGGAAATTCGTAACGAAACCCTAAACCTTCGTCAAACAAACGAAAACGAATAATAACTACGCGTTCTGTATCTTCTTGGGTTAAGGTTACAGCCAACTCATTATAATGATTTTGAATGGTTTTTACTTCGCCCCAAACCGGAGTCCATGACGCGTTAAAAGTCGCCGTTTCTGTATCTGTGATTTTAAAATCGTTTAATAAAGATTTTTCATCGTCTTTTAATTCTAATCCTAATCGACTCGTTTTTATAACCTCCTTATTTTTATAAGCTAATTTATACGTTGGAGTTCCGTTTTCAAGAAGCTCAAAATGCATGGTTAAGTCACCACTAGGCGATTTTAATTCTTGTGCATGAGCTAAATGCATAGACGCAAATAAAACAATTAAATAGGGCATGATATTTTTCATTAATCTGTATTTCAAATTTATTTTTCAACTACAAAACAGCAAGTCTTACTCTTTTAAGGGCAAGTGCATTTTAACCTGTATTTAATTCTGAATATGCGCGTTATTAAAAACCACTATAACAAGAATTAAACACCTCTATCATCAAAATGCACTTTCCTTATTTCTTTAATCTTCTAACTGAAGTACTATCTTTTTATTATTAGCGAGTATTTCTAATTCGTTTCCTTTTTCAAGTTTAAATTCAGCGCCTTTTTGAGTCACTTTTACTTTTACAACCTGATTTCTAAAATTCACTTTAAACGAATAGCCTTCCCATTGCTGTGGAATTTTAGGCTCGAAAGACAACATATTATCTTTAATTCGCATGCCTCCAAAACCTTCAACAATACTCATCCAGGTTCCTGCCATAGAGGTAATGTGCAGTCCTTCTTCTACTTCTTTATTATAGTCGTCTAAATCTAAACGCGACGTACGTAAATAAAACTCGTACGCCTGATCCATACGGTCTAATTTAGCCGCCTGAATACTGTGTACACAAGGTGACAATGAACTTTCGTGAACCGTAAATGGCTCGTAAAAATCGAAATGACGTTCTAATTCTTCAGTAGTAAAATGATCTTCGAAAAAGTAGAACCCTTGTAACGTATCGGCTTGTTTAATATAAGGTGAACGTAAAATACGGTCCCAAGACCATTTTTGATTAATTGGTCGCGAGGCTTTATCTAAGTCGGCTACCGTAATTAATTCTTTGTCTAAGAACCCGTCTTGCTGTAAGTACACATTATATTTTTCTGAGAATGGTAAATACATATTACCAGCTACAGCTTTCCATTTTTCTAATTCTTCTGGAGACAGGTTTACTTTATCCTGAATTCTACTAAAATCGTCTTCGTAGTCTTTAGCAACTTTCTTAATATTTTCTATCGCATAATCGATGCACCACTTTGCAATATAATTGGTGTAGAAATTATTATTGACGTTGTTTTCGTATTCATTCGGACCAGTAACACCAAGAATAACGTATTTATCGTGTGCTGCAGATAGCGTAGCACGCTGTTGCCAAAAACGCGCAATACCGATTAAAACTTCTAATCCTTTTTCTGGAATATAGCTGTAGTCGTTTGTGTAGCGGTAGTAGTTAAAAATAGCAAATGCGATTGCACCGTTTCTATGAATTTCTTCGAAAGTTATCTCCCATTCGTTATGACATTCTTCACCATTCATGGTTACCATTGGATATAAGGCTGCTCCGTTTGTAAATCCTAATTTCCCGGCATTTTCGATAGCCCGATCTAAATGATGATAACGGTATTCTAATAAATTACGCGCCACTTTCTGATCTTTGGTCGCCATATAAAACGGAATACAATAGGCTTCGGTATCCCAATATGTACTTCCGCCGTATTTCTCGCCTGTAAATCCTTTTGGACCGATATTTAAACGTGCATCTTTTCCTAAATAAGTATGATTTAATTGCATAATGTTAAATCGGATGCCTTGTTGTGCCTTAACATCTCCAGAAATAGTAATATCTGCCATGTCCCAAATTTTAGCCCAAGCTAATTCTTGCTGTACTAACAAATGTTGAAAGCCTAGACTAACGGCTTTACTTAGAACTGTTTTTGCCGCTAAGACCAGTTGCGATGCTTCGTGATTACGATCTACTGTGTAACCACCATATTTATGAATAGAAAAAGTCTGATTTTGTTTTACCGAAGAGTTATACTTAAACATAATACGTCTATCGGTATGCGAAGTCTCTTCTTTAGCATCTAATTTTATTCCGTCTAAGAAGTATTCCGAAGTCATAAACGTACACGTTTTAAACTCCGTTTTCATGGTATGAGCTTCTATAAATGCCATGTTACCATCTTGAGTTACGGCAGTGGTTTCCCAAAACTTATCGTCCCAGTTAGTATCTTCATTTGTAATTCCAGAATCTAAATACGGCTCGAAGGTAATTTCTGCATCACCACTTAATGGCGTAACGTTATAAGAAATAGCCCCAACCTCATCTAATTCTATGCTTAAGAAACGTTTCGTTTCTACACGAATTTGCATGTCGTTTGGCAAGGTGGCTTCAAAAGAACGTGACAACCAACCTTCTTTCATATTTAATTCACGTTTAAAATCTGAAACGTGCTTACATCTTAATAAATCTAAAGGATTTCCGTTTACGAATACATTAATACCAATCCAACTTGGAGCATTTAATACTTTAGCAAAATATTCTGGATAGCCATTTTTCCACCAACCTACACGTGTTTTATCTGGATAATACACACCAGCGATATAACTTCCTTGAAATGTTGGCCCAGAATAGTACTCTTCAAAATTAGCACGTTGCCCCATGGCACCATTACCAATACTAAATAAACTTTCTGACGATTTAACGCGTTCTACATCAAATCCTTCTTCAATAATCGACCAATTGTCTGGTTTAATATAATCTTGATTCATTTTTTATTTAAGATAATAAAATACCGCGATTTATATACTGAAGAAGAATCATTCAGTTTATGCGCCGCTTTAGGGTATTCTAGTTGTTAATTAATTTATTTATAAATTCTGTTGAAATCTCAGTGAAGTCGTTAAAAATATAATCGGCTTCATATAACACGTCTTGACTACCAATACCAATCGAAATCATATGTGCCGCATTTGCAGCTTGTACGCCTGCAACAGAATCTTCAAAAACGATACAGTCTTCAGGTTTTACATTTATAGCTGTGGCCGCGTTTAAAAACACTTCTGGGTCTGGCTTTGCTTTAGAAACATCGTTCCCATCTACAATGGCTTCAAACTTAGATAAGATGTTTACTTTCTCTAATATAATTCTTGCGTTTTTACTTGCCGAACCTAAAGATACGCCTTGGTTGTTGTCTTTTAAATAATCGAGCATACGAGGCACATCTGGAAGAATCTCGGAATCGTCCATTTTATTTATAAACTCTAAATATTCGGTATTTTTTAAAGTCATTAACTCTTGAAACTTTTCTTCTGAAACCGTAGTTTCTCCCCAAGCCAAGATTTTTTTTAGCGATTCGACTCTGCTCACGCCTTTAAGCTGTTCGTTTTGAATTTCGGTAAAATCGAATCCTAAACTATTAGCAAGATTTTTCCATGCTAAAAAATGATACTTTGCGGTGTCTACAATAACACCGTCTAAATCGAATATAAATCCTTTTCTTTTCATACGTTTTCTAATTCTGGTTGATACGAGATCGCATTTTTATCTGTGATTAACAAGTTACAAAATCCTGCAATAATGAGACTTAAACCTGCCACCAACATGGCATTAATAGTTTCTTCGCCTAATAAACTAGACACAAAGTTAATTCCACCTATTGCAGCAATAATTTGTGGGATAACAATAAACATGTTAAAAATCCCCATAATAACTCCCATTTTCTTTGGATCTACGGCACTCGATAGCATGGCATATGGCATGGATAGGATGCTACCCCAAGCAATACCGACAAGTATAAATGAGTATTTTAAAAATTCTGGTGCGGGAATAAAATACATGGATAAAAATCCTAAACCGCCTAAAAACAGCGATCCCATATGCACATATTTACGATTAATTCGTTTTTTAGAGGTGTAAAAAGCCAAGACTAAAGCAAAAACCATTGAAGACAATCCATAAACTCCCATAGAAGACCCCACTAAATTTGAAGATTTTTGAAATGCCGTATTCACTACATCAAATGCTTCGGCTTGAGCTGGAATGCTTAAATCGTAAGCCGCTTCTATTGGCGCGGGTGTATGATAGATGTGCTCTGTTAGTGCTGGATTGGCTAAACTCCACATGGTAAAAAAAGCGAACCAACTAAAAAACTGAATCAGCCCTAGTTTTTTCATCGTGGTAGGCATGTTCCCTATATTATTTATAATATCTGAAATAAACGAATTTTTCTTAGCCTTCTCTTGTTCGAAAGCTTCCATATCTTCTGGCGGATATTCTGAAGTGGTAAACACGGTATATAAGATACTGACTAAAAACACCACAGCACCAATACCAAAAGCGACTTTAACCGACATAGGCACAACACCCATAGGTGCCGCATCGCTAACACCTAGCTGAGACACCATCCAGGGTAAATTACTTGCGACCCAAGTACCAATACCAATAATTAAAGTTTGTACTACGAAACCATATGACCGTTGAGAATCGGGCAATTTATCGGCGACTAAGGCACGAAAGGGTTCCATAGAGACATTAATAGATGCATCTAAAATCCATAAAAAACCTGCAGCCACCCATAAGACAGGAGAATGCGGTACAATTAATAAGGCTATAGAGCTTAAAACAGCTCCGATAAGAAAGTAGGGCTTTCGTCTTCCCCAACGCGGGCTCCAAGTACGATCGCTCATATACCCTATAATGGGCTGAATTAATAAACCCGTTAAAGGTGCTGCTATCCATAACAACGGAATCGCTTCCTTGTCTGCACCTAGTGTTTGAAATATTCGAGACATAAAGCCTCCTTGTAATGCAAATCCGAATTGTATTCCTAGAAAACCGAAACTCATGTTCCAAATTTCCCAGAAATTGAGGGCACGCTTTTTCATTAATAGTATATTTAAATGAATACCATTGACAAGCGAAAAACTTATCAAAACTTATTGTGAGAAGTAAAAATACAAGTTTTGATTGCGGGGCTAATATACAAAATATTTTAAATTAGCCTATGTTAAATTTTATTTAGTAGACTCTCGTTCTTTTAATTCGGTCTCGATTACAACCGATTTAAAATACTCGTACTCAGACTCGTTCTCTAATTTCTCTATTAATAATTCGGCAGCAACCGCACCTATTTTCTTACCATGCTGACAAACAGTTGTAAGCGTTGGTGTGGAGTGACGGGATAAAACACCGTCCGTGAAACCAATTACTTGAAGATCTTCTGGAATTCTTTTACCGAGCTTTCTTGCCACTTTCATCACTGTGATCGCATACAATTCGTTTACAGCAAAAACACCATCTATGTTTGGGTTATCTAAAAATAAGGTCATAAGTTCTTGTTCTAGAACTTCAATATAATCTTCGGAAACCAACTTATCATCGACCTTTAAAATTAATTCCGATTGGGTTTCAATATTATGTTCATTTAGCGCTTCAATATAGCCTTGAGTACGTAAACGCCCTACACTAATATAGTCTTTGGTAGTAATTATAGCGATGTTTTTACATTGATTTTCTATTAGTTTCTCGACTGCTTTTTTAGCTCCTTTTAAGTCGTCTACAACAACCTTATCACAATTTATTTCATTAACCACACGATCAAACATAACTATTGGCATCCCTTGACTAATCGTTTCATTAAAATGATGATAATCTTGCCTTAACAAGGTTTGCTTAGACATCGATAAAATAAACCCGTCAATACTACCATTAGCAAGCATTTCCATGTTAATCACCTCCTTATCAAAAGACTCATTAGACAACCCAATAATAACATTATACCCTTTTTTATTGGCAACCTCCTCTATGCCTTGAATGACTTTCGAGAAAAAATGGTGCACTATTTCAGGAATGATGATTCCTATGGTTTTAGTCTTCCTATTCTTTAAACTTAACGCAATATTATTAGGTCTGTAATTATACAATTTAGCAAAGGCCTTAACCTTCTCTCTTGTATCTTCACTAATCTCTTTACTGTTTCGCAATGCTTTAGAAACTGTAGCAATAGACACATCTAATTCTTTCGCTATTTGTTTTAAGGTGACTTTCTTTTTCATTACTTATACATTTAATTACAAATATACTACAACCTTGTCATTTTTCAATATTTAACACCGTTTCACTGAATTTTTTGCAAAAACACAAAAAGTTACTAACACGAAAACGTTTACGTTAAGAATTTCGTAAACAGAAAAACGATGTTAACATAAAATTTACATAATTTTAATCTCGAGAAGTAAGAATACAAAACAAACAAACAAACCTAATCAGATTTAAATTAATTCACATTGTATGAAAACAATTTTAAACAGTTTATTACTGGCACTGTTTTTTGCTCCAGCCTTGGTATTGGCGCAACAGACGGTCACAGGAAAAGTTTCCGAAGAAACATCAAATTTACCCATACCTGGTGTAAATATTATTGTTAAAGGAACAACAACTGGAACAGCTACAGATTTCGATGGAAATTATACGCTTTCAGTTAGTAATGGCGACATTTTAGAATTTTCCTACCTAGGGTATACTTCAAGAGATATAACCTATACTGGCCAAAGCACACTTAACATTAAACTAGCAGAAAATGCTGCCGAGTTAGACGAAGTGGTGGTTATTGGGTATGGTAGCGTTAAGAAGGAAGATTTAACCGGTGCTGTAGACATGGTAAATGCAGACGACTTTAATGAAGGTCCTGTGTTATCGCCACAGCAATTAATTAGCGGAAAAGTAGCAGGTGTATCTGTAACTTCTGGTGGAGGTGCTCCTGGAGAAGGCCAAAACATTATTATAAGAGGTCAAGGATCTTTATCTTTAGAGAGAACACCGCTTTACGTTATTGACGGATTTCCTATAGATAAAGGAAGTGTTGGTGGTTCTAGAAACCCGTTAAACTTTATTAATCCAAACGACATCGAAAGTATGGTGGTTTTAAAAGATGCCTCTGCAACAGCGATCTACGGATCTCGTGCGGCTAATGGTGTTATTTTAATCACGACTAAAAAAGGAAAAGATTCTGGATTTAAATTTAGTTTAAACAGTTCGGCTACCGTTTCAACACCTTTTAACCAAGTAGATGTTATGTCTGCAGACCAGTTTACAGCGTTAATTAACGAGACTGGAACAGCAGAAAATATTGCTTTATTAGGGAATGACAACACCAACTGGCAAGATCAAATTTACACAAATGCCTATGGATCAGATCATTCTTTTAGTGCTTTAGGTAATGCTTTTGGCGTACCCGTAAGAGCATCTATAGGTTACACAGACCAAGATGGTATTCTTATAAACGACAATTTATCTAGAACCACAGGATCTTTAAATCTTAAACCAAGTTTATTGGACGATCACTTAAAATTAGATTTAAATGTTCGTGGGATGTATACCGAAAATACATTCGCAAATAGAGATGCCATTGGCGCTGCAATCGATTTCGATCCTACAAAACCAGTTTACGATGAAAACTCTAAATATGGAGGTTACTATTCTTGGATAGATCCTAATACAGGAAACAAACCAAGTTTAGCCCCTACAAACCCTATAGCTTTAATTGACTTGGTAGACGATACGTCTGAAGTACGACGTTTAGTGGGAAATGCTAAAGTAGATTACAACTTACACTTTTTTGAAGATTTAACCGCTACAGTAAACATTGGTATAGACAAACAGAATAGTCATGGAAGAAAAGTAACATCAGACTTAATTCCTACAGCAGACGAAACTTGGAACGGTTCTAGAACAAGTTTTACGCAAGAGGCTACAAATAAATTATTCGATGCTTACCTAACTTACGCAAAGGATTTCGAAGACATTCATAACTTTACAGCTGTATTGGGTTACTCATATCAGTCTTTTGAATTTGAAAACACAAGTTATAATAGTGAAAATGAAGAAGACGGATTAGAATTCGAATTTTTAGACAGCTCTAAAAGTGTATTACTTTCTTACTTTGGACGTGTAAATTACAGCTATAACGAGAAATATCTGCTTACCGCAAGTTTAAGAGCCGATGCATCTTCAAAATTAAATCCAGACGATCGTTGGGGATACTTCCCTTCTGTTGCCGCGGCTTGGAATATTCATAAAGAATCATTCTTAGAAGATTCTGCCTTTAATGAATTAAAGCTAAGAGTAGGTTACGGAGAAGTTGGAAACGTAAATGGTTTAAATGATTACCAATTCTTAACACGTTACGATGGTAGTACAGCAACAGCTGGATATCAGTTTGGAAACAGTTATTACCAAACCTACAGACCTTCACCAATAAACGAGGATTTACGTTGGGAAGTTGGGCAAACTTTCAATATTGGAATAGACTATGCATTCTTAGACCGAAGAATTTCTGGATCTGTAAACGTGTATTCTAAGAAAACTAAAGATTTAATTAGTAACTCTTTTATCGACCCTTTTACAAACTTCGGAAACCAAATTGAAGCAAACATTGGTGACATGGAAAATAAGGGTATCGAGTTTAACTTAAACCTTATTCCTGTAAGAACAGACGATTTCGAATGGAGTTTAAACTATAACATTGCTTTAAACGACAATGAAATCACAAACTTACCAGATCAGCAATTTGTTGGTGGTATTACAGGAGGAACAGGAAACACGGTACAAACTCATATTAAAGGAGAAGCTCCTTTTAGCTTCTTAGTATTCGAACAAGTGTACGATAGTAACGGAAAACCAATCGAAGGTGCTTACGTAGACAGAAATAACGACAACGTTATTAACGAAGAAGACAAATACATTAATCACGATCCGTATGCAGATATTACTATGGGATTAAGCACCAATTTAAGTTATAAAAAATGGGACTTTGCCGTGGTGACTCGCGCCAATATTGGGAATTATATTTACGACAATGTCGCGTCTCGTGCTGGAACCTTAAATAGAGCTACCGAAAACGGTATATTAACCAATCTGCATACAGATTACTACGAAACTGGATTCCAAAAATTTACAGACAACGGGTTGTTAAGTGATCATTATATTAAAGATGCGTCATTCTTTAAAATAGACAATATCACTTTAGGTTACACTTTAGATAACGCCTTTAAGGATGCAACATTCCGTTTTTACGGATCTGTTCAAAACGTTTTAATCGCAACAGATTACAATGGTTTAGACCCTGAAGTTTATGGTGGAATAGACAACAACTTCTATCCAAGACCAAGAACATATGTATTAGGTGTAAATATTGACTTTTAATAAAAAAATTCATGAGAAATATATTAAATAAATTAACATTAGGTTTGGCGCTAACGCTCGCTGTAGTGTCATGTCACGACGATTTAGACCAATTACCTACCGATCCAGATAGTTTTACAGAACAGGATGTTTTTGCCAACATAGACGAAGCAAAAAGTGCCTTGGCAAAACTATATGCTAGTTTAGCATTAACAGGACAAGAAGGACCTGCTGGTCAAGGCGATATTTCGGGTATAGACGAAGGAGCTTCGCAATATACCAGATTACTTTTCTATCTAAACGAATTAACCACAGATCACTCTGTAGTTGGATGGGGAGATGCTGGAGTACCAGATTTACACAACTTAACTTGGTCTTCTAGTAACGATTTTACAGAAGCGATGTATTACCGTTTAGGACAAGAAGTTTCTTTCTGTAACTCATTTATTAGTAATGCATCAAATTTAGAAGATTCTGAAGCACAAACTTTTATTGCTGAAGCGCGTTTTTTAAGAGCTTTTGCTTACTATAATCTTATAGACTTATATGCAAATGTTCCGTTAACAACAGAAGTATCTACGGAATTACCAACACAAAGTGGAAGAACAGAATTATTCACTTTTGTAGAATCTGAACTTTTAGAAATTCAGGATCTATTAGCAGATAGTAACGAATATGGGCGTGTAGATAAAGTTGCTGCTTGGGCCTTATTATCGCGTTTGTATTTAAATGCCGAATCTTGGATTGGAGAAGACAAATACGCGAGCTGTATTACGTATTCTAACAATGTAATAAACTCTTCATACAGTTTAAATACTACAGATCTTAACGGAAACGGTTCTGCTTACGATGAATTATTCGCAGCAGACAATAATCGTAATGGTTCTCAAAACGAATTCATCTTTACAGCAAATTTCGATGGTGTACAGTCTACCACTTATGGCGGAACGACCTTCTTAATTCACGCTTCTATTGGTGGTAGTATGGACCCGCTTGCTTCTGGAGTAAACGGAGGTTGGGCAGGACTTAGAACTACAAAAGCTTTAGTTAGTAAATTTGATAGCGCTATAACAGGTCGCGATGGCGATGGAAATCCGACAGCTTGGGCAGATAATCGTGCGATGTTTTACACCGACGGACAAGAATACGAAATCACAACCATTGCAAATACCTTTACAGATGGTTATGCTGTAACTAAATTTAGCAACGTTAATGGAGACGGAAGCCAAGCTAACGATACCTCTGGAGAATTTGCAGATACAGATATTCCGTTAATTAGATTAGCAGAAATTTATTTAAACTATGCCGAAGCTACTGTTCGTGGCGGTGGTGGAGATTTAAATACTGCTGTAGGTTTAATCAATCAATTAAGAGCACGTGCTTATGGTAACAACTCTGGAAACATCTCTATTTCTGATATGTCTTTAAGCTTCATTTTAAACGAACGCTCTAGAGAATTGTACTGGGAAGGTTTAAGAAGAACAGATTTAGTTCGTTTTAATCTATTTACAACAAATACGTATCTATGGCCTTTTAAAGGCGGATCTAGTGCTGGTAACGGTGTAGAGTCTTACAGAGACATTTTCCCTTTACCAACTAACGTGATTTCTATAAATCCGAACTTAGAACAAAATCAAGGTTACTAATACTAAAACAATCTAATATGAAAAATATAGTTTCAAAAATATTGAGTATAATGTTGGTTGCTTTAGCATTATACAGTTGTACCACAGACGATGCAGATACCGTACTAAACGAAACGGCCACAACAGCATTATCTGCCTCAGCTAGCGACGTTGTGCTTTTAAAAGAAAACGAAGGAGCAACAGCTTTAACCTTAAACTGGACAGAACCGGACTACGGTTATAATGCCATTCCAAAATACAGTGTGTATTTTGATGTTGCTGGGAATAATTTTCAGAACGCTGTAATCAAAGATGCAGGAAATACTTTAGAGTATGCTGTCGTTACTGAAAATTTAAATACCATTCTACAAACACTGGAAATAGAACCAAATACGCCAACCGCTTTAGATGTTAAAGTGGTGAGCACAGTTGGTACTAGTCAAGTTGCTGCGGTTTCTAATATCGAAGCGCTTACGGTTACTGGCTATGCTAATGTTTTAGACTTATCGACAAACTGGGGTCTTGTTGGAGATGCTACAGTCAACGGTTGGGATGGTCCAGATATGCCTTTCTATCAAACCAGCGAAGCTAATGTTTATGTAGCTTACGTAACTCTTAAAACTGGTGAGCTTAAGATTAGACAAGACAACAGCTGGGATGTAAATTACGGAGACACTGGAGCCGATGGGACATTAGAAGCTGGAGGCGACAACATAAAGGTAGATGCCGGAACGTATAAAGTAACCTTTAATCAAGGCACCTTAACTTATGCTATCGAAGCGTATACGTGGGGACTTGTTGGAGATGCAACACCTAATGGTTGGGACGGTCCAGACACACCTTTAACTTATGACCCAACTTCAGACCAATGGCGAGCTATTGTAGCACTTACTGCTGGTGAAATGAAATTCAGAAGAAATAACGACTGGGCGTTTAACTATGGAGATACAGGAAACGATGGGTCTTTAGAAGATGGAGGCGATAATATTCCTGTTACGGCTGGAAATTATTTAGTGACTTTAAACCTAAACGACCTAACCTATACTCTAGAACCTATTGAAAAACTTTGGGGACTAGTTGGAGATGCTACGCCTAATGGTTGGGATGGTCCAGATACTTTATTAAGTATGGATTATGCACAAGAAGGTGTTTGGTATATAAATGGTGTTTCGCTAACAACTGGCGAAATGAAATTTAGAGCGAACAACGACTGGGGTATTAACTATGGTGACGATGGAAACGATGGAAACCTTGAAGATGGTGGCGCAAATATTCCGATTACTGCTGGTAATTATAATATTGTTTTAGACCTATCAGACGACAGCAACCCAATGTACACAATTTCAGCAAACTAATTTATAAACACATGGCTGTGACGTAATAATCACAGCCATTTTTGTTTTTAATCAATAACAACATTATGAAAACAAACTTACTTTCTTTCTTATTTATAATAGCATCTTGGTTGAGTTTTGCTCAGATTACCACGAGTCCGAGTGCTTTTAACACCACCGATGCAGTCACCATAACAGTAGACATTACATCTGCAACCGGTTGTAATTCGCTTAACAATCCTTCTAAAGTGTATATGCATTCTGGAATAGGAAGCGATTCCAATCCATGGGAATACAATGTAGTAGGTAATTGGGGTAAAGACGATGGTATTGGAGAAATGACCAATAACGGAAACGGCATTTGGAGCATTACTATTACCCCAAAAACGTATTTCAGCTTAACCAATGCTCAAGCATCTTCCGCTTCAAAAATGGGAATGGTGTTTAGAAATTCGGAAGGCAATCAGGAACTAAAAGCTTCAGGATGCAACGACTTTAGCATTAACGTGGGAACATTTCAAGTCACATTAAATAGTCCTTCAGAACACAGTACAACTATTGTAAATTCTGGCGGTAACCTCAGCATTACAGCTTCAAATACCAACGGAAATGCAAATTATAGCTTGGCTAGCAATGGTTCTACCATTAATACAAGTACTAATACGTCTGCGTATTCATATACGCACTCTAATATTACAACAAATCAGAATTATACGTTAACCGTAACTCAAGGCACAGAAACAGTTTCAAAATCATTTTCGGTCTTAATTAATCCGGGAACTATTGCGCAAGCGATGCCTAGCGGATTAGAAAACGGCATTAATTATAATACCAGCGATGCTTCAAAAGCAACTCTTGTTTTAGATGCACCCTTAAAAGATTTCGTTTACGTGGTTGGAAGCTTCAATAACTGGCAACCATCGTCGGCTTACGCCATGAAAAAAGACCCGAGTTCAGGTAAATTTTGGTTAGAATTAACGGGGCTAACATCTCAAAAGATTGAAACCTATCAATATTGGGTGATAGACGAAACACCTATTGCCAATTCACCTATTATGGTAAAAACTGCCGACCCATTTTCAACTTTAGTTTTATCTCCTTTCGATGATTCAGGAATTTCTTCAGAAACCTATCCGAATTTACCACAATATCCAGCAGGCCAAGAACGCGAAGTTACCGTATTACAAACTGGTAAAAGTGATTATAATTGGACAGTAACGAATTTCGAAAAACCTAAAAAAGAAGATTTAGTGATTTACGAAGTTTTAATTCGTGATTTCGATAAAGACAGAAACATTCAAGACTTGATTGACCGTATCGATTATTTTAAAGGATTGAATGTAAATGCGATTCAGCTGATGCCAATTATGGAATTTGAAGGCAACGAAAGTTGGGGTTACAACACCGCATTTCATATGGCTTTAGATAAATTTTACGGCACCGAAGACAAGGTTAAAGAGTTTGTCGATTTATGTCATAAAAACGGAATTGCGGTGATTCTGGATGTCGCTTTAAACCACGCCTACGGAAGAAATCCTATGGTGCGTATGTGGATGAAAGATGCCGATGGCGACGGCTGGGGAGACCCAAGTTCTGAAAATCCATATTTTAACGAAGAAGCAAAACACAGTTACAGTGTGGGTTCCGATTTTAATCACCAACAAGACCGTACACAATATTATGTAGAGCGTGTGGTGAATCATTGGGTAACTGAATTTAATATCGATGGATTCCGTTGGGATTTAACTAAAGGATTTACGCAGAATTGCTCTTCTAGCGACGACAATTGCACAAACAGTTACCAACAAGACCGTGTAGACATTTTAAAACAATATGCCGATTATTCTTGGAGTTTAGACGCTTCACATTACGTAATTTTCGAACATTTGGGTCAGGATAACGAAGAACAACAATGGGCAAATTATAAGGATGAAGACAGCAAAGGCATTATGATGTGGGGAAAAATGACAGACCCTTACAATCAATTAACAATGGGATATGCGTCCGATTCTAACTTTAACCGCATGGGCCACAAAGCACACGGATTCGATTCAAAACGTCTTGTGGGGTATGCCGAAAGTCACGACGAAGAGCGCCTTATGTATAAGAATTTACAATACGGTGCGTCTAGCGGGTCTTATAATGTAAAAGATTTAAATACGTCTTTACAGCGTATGGAAGCTTTAGGAGCTATTACCCTTACTATTCCTGGACCAAAAATGATTTGGCACTTTGGCGAATTAGGGATGAATAACTCTATTTTCACCTGCACCGACGGTACGGTGTCTTCAGACGATTCGTGTAAATTATCTACAAAACCTCAACCGCAATGGGACGATAATTGGTTAGGAAACACCGCTAGGAAATCAGTTTACGATACGTGGTCGCATTTAAATGCTCTAAAAATTAACGAAGCTGTTTTTGAAGGCGATTACACCATCACTTCTGGAGATTTAACACCAAGAATCCGTGTTTGGAATTCCGATTTGCCAGCTACAGATTTAACAGATGTTGTTATCATCTCTAATTTTGATACGACCTCTAAAACCGTAGACCCAAATTTCCCAACTAACGGCACTTGGTACGATTTAATGGACGACACAGGAAGCACATCAATTTCTGCAACTAACGCGATTACTTTACAACCGGGAACATTTAAAATTTACGGAAATAATCTTCCTAAAACTTTAAGTATCGGTGATCTTGAAGCAACACAATCTTTTGCTATTTATCCAAATCCTGCTCAGAATAATTTCAAGATAAGTAAAACCGTTTCTGAAGTCACGATTTACGACATTACAGGAAAAATAATGACGCGTTTTAAAGGGCAATTTAATGACGATTACACCTTCGATATTTCAAACTTACCTGCTAGTTTATATCTTGTAAACATTTCAGATCGTTTAGGTACCACGCAAACCGTGAAGCTTGTAAAATACTAAAAGGATAATCTTTAAATATAATCAGCGCCTAACACAAATCAGATGTTAGGCGTTTTTTCATATCTTAATTTTAATAGGTTCCTACATGGCGTATTAGCATAACATTAGCAGTTAATCGGAACGTTTAAAAAAATTATTATGTAATTTTGAGTGACAATATTTTGGCTTATGAAACTTATTTTAAAAGATTACATCCTTCCATTAAAACACACCTTCACAATATCTAGAGAATCTATTGATGTGCAACCGAGTTTAATCGTCGTTTTAGAAGATGCTGGTCTTTCAGGTTATGGTGAAGCGACTTCAAATCCGTATTATAACATTACTGTTCCTATAATGATGGAAACATTGAATAATGTGAAAGAAATTATTGAAGCCACTACTAATGAAACGCCTGAAGTCTTTTGGAATAAAATGTATCCGCTTTTAAAACATAATATGTTTGCGTTATGTGCATTAGACCTTGCATATAACGATTTATATGCACGAAAACAAAATAAGAAATTATACGAACTTTGGGGTTACGACATTTCGAATAATCCCATTACAGATTATACCATTGGCATTGATACCATTGAAAAAATGGTAGCCAAAATGAAAGAACTCCCTTGGCCTATTTACAAGATTAAATTAGGTACAAATGAGGATATTAAAATTGTTACTGAATTACGAAAACACACCGATGCCATTTTCAGAATTGATGCGAATTGCGGATGGGGCGTCGATGAAGCGCTACAAAATGCAATAGCATTAAAAGCTCTTGGTGTAGAATTTTTAGAACAACCTTTAAAAGCCGATAATTGGGATGGCCATAAAAAACTTTTTCAAGATTCTGTACTTCCAATTGTCGCAGACGAAAGTTGTCAAGTAAGAGAAGACATTGCAAAATGCCATAACCATTTCCATGGCGTTAATGTGAAACTTGTAAAATGTGGCGGATTAACACCTGCTAGAACCATGCTTTTAGAAGCTAAAGATTTGGGCATGAAAACCATGGTAGGCTGCATGACGGAATCTTCGGTAGGTATTTCGGCAGTAGCACAACTTTTACCCCTACTCGATTTTGTCGATATGGATGGCGCTATGTTATTAGCGAAAGATATTGCTACAGGGGTAACCATTAAAGATGGCGTAACTCATTATAGCGCTTTAAACGGAACTGGAGTAACCTTACTATAATGGACGTTACAAAAGCACCAAATTCCGAAATTGTCTTAGACTCTAAAAGCATGTCTTATTTTGGAGGCACATCGTATTTAGGATTAGCCACATTACCTGCCTTCCAAGAGGCTGTAATAAACGGTATAAAAAAATGGGGAACTGCTTACGGAAGCTCGAGACATGCAAATGTAAAGTTGGGTATTTACAAGGATGCAGAAGCACTTTTAGCATCACAATTACACACTGAAGCTTGTGTTACCGTATCGTCAGGAATGCTAGCAGGAAAATTAGTTGTAGATTATTTATCGCACTCTAGTACTAGGTTTTATCATTTTCCTCATACACATCCCGCTATTTTAGCTCCAAATAGTTTACCGCTACTTGTAGACCATAAGTTGCATCCATCGCTTTTAACAGATACTATCGAAAATATTGTGATTTCTGTAGATGCCATTTCTACAGCACATGTTACACCGCCAGATTTTAGTATTTTAGAATATATTTCCAAACAGAAACAAATCACTTTACTTCTAGACGAATCGCATAGCATAGGCATTACAGGAGAAACAGGAATGGGCATTTTTAGTAGTATTCCCACAACGCATTTACATCAAAAAATTATGGTTGCTTCTTTAGGAAAGGCTATGGGATTACCCGGAGGACTAATTGCAGGAGATCTATCGTTTATACAGGATATAACATCTACGGTTATGTTTTCTACAGCGTCAGGAATGAGTCCCGCTTATCTAGACGCCTATCTGCAATCTCAAGCTATTTACAAGCAACAACAAGAAAAGTTAAAGGAGAACTTACTTTATTTTTTTAAAGATATTCAGCTTGACACTAATTTTGTTTACCATGTAAACTATCCTAATATTTATAACGACAAATTAGGCTTTTATGAAGCATTATTGCTTAAAAACATAGCCATCACTCATTTTAATTACCCAACACCTGACGCTATTTTAAGTCGTATTGTACTTTCCGCAAATCATTCTAAAATGGATTTAGATTTATTAAAACAAGTGCTTAGTTAACGCCTATTAAGGCTCTATATTATTTTATAATACTTCAAAACTAAAAATTTGTAAATTGCGCCCAAAACAACACATTTTATGAAACACATACTTATTTTACTGGTAGCAGTTATATGCTTTTCATGCAGTTCTGATGACGATGGAAATGGAAACCAAAGATTTCACCCACCAACATGGATTCAAGGAACATGGATTCAAGCAGGTTCGCAAGATTTAAATGGTGTAAAATTTACAACAGACGATTTTTGTGTACTTGAAGCAGGTTTAGAATCTTGTTACAAAAGCATAATTGAACAATCTGAATTAGATGTTTATGTCGAAGATGAAGAAATTACAGACACGGATTATGAGTTCGAAATAAACTATTATGGAGAGCCTGGCGTAGAAAGAGAATTAGAATTTCATTTTAGATTAAAATCGGATAATGAAATAGTAGAAATAGAAAACGGATTGGAAACCAACACGTACACAAAACAATAAATTACATCCTAATTTATAATGGTATAAAAGCTTCAGATAAACTCTGGAGCTTTTATTTTATATAAAAATTGTAAATTGCTATAATAGGAATGGTATTATTTTATGAAAAAATCTGTTTTAATTTATTTCAATCGCCTTCGCGAGCAGTTATGGTTTAGACCATTAATATTCTGCATTATTTCCATTATTGGTGCACTATTAGCTCGCTTTGCCGATGGTACAGGACTAAAAGAACTGGTGCCCAATATAAAAACAGAATCTATAGTTGGCCTACTCACAACCATTTCGTCTAGTATGCTCGTTATAGCCATATTCGCAGTTTCTTCCATGATTTCTGCATTTAGCGCCGCGAGTAATACAGCAACACCTAGATCTTTTAAGATTGTAGTTACAGACGATGCTTCTAAGAACGCATTATCTATGTTTATCGGTGCTTTTATTTTTAGTATCGTATCTACCGTAGCGCTTGAAAACGGTTATTATGGCGATGCGGGTCGTTTTGTGCTTTTCGTTTTTACATTACTATTTTTTGCCTCGGTTATTTTAACATTTTTACGCTGGGTAGACAGAATTTCAAGGTTGGGACGCCTAGAACACACTATTAGTCAGGTAGAACAAGTCGCACTAAAATCTTTAGAAAATCACATTAAGCATCCGCTTTTAAAAGGTGTTCCGGTATCTAATACAATCAACACAAGCGTCTTTGTGAAGCCCCTTAAAATTGGTTATATCCAGTTTATAGATATGGATAGTCTGCAAAAACTTGCCGAAGCGCATCACATTACAATACAACTTAACGCCACTCCGGGAGCATATGTTCATTATAATTCACCTTTAGTTTACCTTTCTACAGCTCAGGGATTGGATATGGAAGACATTTCAAAAAAAATTAATGAAGCCATTCGCATTGGTAGTACAAGACTTTTTGAGGAAGATCCGCGTTTTGGCCTTATTGCCTTATCAGAGATTGCGAGTCGAGCTTTATCTCCTGGAATTAACGATCCGGGAACAGCCATACAGATAATTGGAAGTCAGGTGCGCTTATTTTTCTTGTGGAACACAACGTACACAAAAGAAGAAACCGATTTACACAGTTATAACCGTATCGAAGTGCCTCAACTCCCTACGCAGGAATTTTTCGAAAGCGCTTTTCGCCCTATTTCTAGAGATGGCGCAAATAACATCGAGGTCATGCTCCGGTTACAAAAAGCATATGCCTCTATTGCCACCATAAATCATGCTGAGATGCAAGCCATAGCCTTAGACTTTTCCGAAACTTCTTTTCATAGAGCCAAACAAGAATTAACATTTAAAAGTGACTTAGATCTTCTTAAAGAGAAATCGTTGTGTTTTAGCCTAGAAACGCCACCCGAATAATCTACATCTATCACATTAATAACTGTTACAAAAAGCATAAAGCTTCAGAAATTAAACTGAAGCTTTTTTTATTCCATTACATTTGTTTTACTTAAAATTGGGTATGAAACACACCTTGGCTAAATTTAAAAATAGTGGTCTCCGAAAATTTATTCGAAGGCATCAGAAATACGCCCCTATTTTATTCTTTATTGGTGGTTTTATTTTCGACACGCTAACGCTTGGACGCATAGACAGACTCTATGATCTCTCTGTGCTTTGCATGCACATGACATCGTTAAGCATCACCTTATATCTTTTTAATCTAGCCGACGATGGAGCATGGAAAAACACCTTTTTAGAACGTTTTGAAATTTATTTTCCATTAGTTATTCAGTTTTTCTTTGGCGGACTGTCTAGCGCTTATGTGGTATATTTCTCCAGAAGCGTTTCTCTATCCAGAACCGCATCCTTTTTTATAATCTTAGTGATTTTATTGTTTGCCAACGAATTTTTAAAAAAGCGTATCTCTAATAAATATCTTCAATTTAGCATTTATTATTTTATAAGTTTTACCTTTTTTTCTTTCATGATTCCGGTATTCATCAAACAAATGAATCCTGCAATCTTTATAATTTCTGGTGTTGTTAGTTTAGCGTGTACCCTATTACTAATCACCTTTATCTATAGAAAAAGTCCAAGTACACGAGCCGAAATACATTTAGGAAAACTAACCGGAATTATTATTTCCATCTACCTTCTAATAAATATTTTTTACTTTTTTAAACTCATTCCTCCGGTGCCACTCGCCTTACAAACAGGTTTAGTGGCTCATAATATTGTGACGGAAAACGGAAAATATGAGGTGACTTACGAAGAAAAAAAACAATTCGTTTTCTGGAGAGATCACAGTTCCAAATTTATTCATAACCCAAACGAACCGGTGTATGTTTTCTCTTCTATTTTTGCTCCAACGGCTTTAAAGAAATCCATTATTCATAGATGGAAATGGTACGATGAGAAAACTGAGGAATGGATTATTTTAGACAATATAAGTTACGATATCACTGGAGGCAGGAACGATGGCTACCGTGGATACACGTATAAAGAAAATATAAGATCAGGATTATGGCGAGTAGAAGTTTTAACCGAAGAAGAATTACTGCTTGGTGTTATTGATTTTGAAATTATTGAAAACCCCAATGAGAAACCGCAACGTTTAGTAAAAAAAGTGTTTTAATATATAAGTGAAATTATTCTAAAATAATTGACGCCTTAAAACCAACAGTTAGATTCCCTATTGCTTCTCACTTCATTTTAGTTCGTGATGACCCTGAAAACATCGTTTTTCACAAAATCTCGAACAAAAATTGTATTAACCTCATTTTAAGCACAAAAAAAACGCGCTTTACGCAATCTTTAACTTTTTTCTTAGTGTTCATTTATTTTTTGAATAAAAATCACCTAAATTGTAATGTCTTTAATAGATTTATATATGGCATTAAAAATTGTAATTTCTCACAAAACAAAGTACAAATATGACCGATTAGTTTCGTTATCCCCTCATATTTTTAGATTACGTCCAGCTCCTCATAGTCGAACACCTATAGAAGCCTATTCCATTAAAATCACACCCGAGGAACAGTTTTTTAACTGGCAACAAGATCCTTTTGGAAATTATATGGCACGTTTAATCTTTCCAGAAAAAACAAGAGAACTTACAGTTGAGGTCGAAATTATAGCCGATTTAAAAACTATAAATCCGTTTGATTTCTTTGTCGAAGAAAGTGCCGAAGAATATCCGTTTACATATACAGATACCATTAGAAAGGAACTTCTTCCCTATTTAGAGGTCACTGAAAAAGGACCATTATTATTAGATTTCCTTAAAACGATTGATACCACACCAAGAAAAACAATCTATTTTCTAATAGATATCAATCAGAAAATATACCAATATTTAAAATATAACATCCGGATGGATCCGGGTGTACAATCTTGCGAAGAAACTCTAGACCACAGAACAGGCTCTTGCCGTGATTACGCGTGGTTATTTGTCCAAACCTTACGCCATTTAGGTTTTGGTGCACGATTTGTGTCGGGATACATTGTTCAATTAAAATCTGACGAAAAATCACTAGACGGCCCTTCTGGTCCTGAAGAAGATTTTACAGATTTACACGCTTGGGCCGAAGTTTACCTTCCTGGTGCGGGTTGGATTGGTTTCGATGCGACTTCAGGATTATTAGCTGGAGAAGGCCATATTCCGCTAGCCTGTACGCCTTCTTTTGAAAGTGCTGCTCCTGTATCGGGAATGACCGATATTTGTGAGACTGAATTCGAATTCGAAAACTCTGTTAAACGTATTTTTGAATCCCCTCGAGTTACAAAACCCTATACCGACGAGCAATGGAAAGCCATTTACAAACTCGGGTTTAAGGTTGAAAAGGAACTAGAGAAAGGCGATGTAAGATTAACCATGGGAGGCGAGCCTACTTTTGTTTCTATAGACGATATGGAATCGGAAGAATGGAATACAGCTGCCGATGGTCCCCACAAACGCGAACTTGCTAAAAATTTAGCTGCAAAATTATACGACGAGTACGATAACGGTAGTGTATTACACCAGGCGCAAGGAAAATGGTATCCAGGAGAACCATTACCACGTTGGCAAATAGAACTGTGTTGGAGAAAAGACGGAAAAAAGATTTGGCATAATAAGAAGCTATTATCTCTGTTTTCCGATAATCCCGCTTTACCTGAAAATGCCTCAGAATTATTTTTAAAGACCTTAACCCAGAAATTAGACATAACAGATAAACACATTATTCCTGCTTACGAAGATGCGTTTTATTTTATGTGGGAAGAAGGCAAATTACCTATAGATGTAGACCCAACGGTAGACGATGGTGCATTATTAGTAAAAGATAAATTAAAGCAAATTCTTAAGGATGGAAAATCGAAAGCCATCGGGCATGTATTGCCTTTAAACAATACCTCAGAGACATGGTACACTAACGCTTGGAGTTTTAGACGTAAACACTTATTCTTAATCCCTGGAAACTCTCCTATCGGATTACGATTACCTTTAGACTCATTGCTTAGAGATCCAGAATTTGGAGAATTCCCACAGCAACAACCCGATAATTTTACAAAAAAGAAAAAACTGCCTAGCTATAAGAACATTGTTTTAAGACGTTCTAGAAAAGTTAAAGAAGATGGTGTTTCTGAAGACACCAATAATTATTTTATCCGTACCGGTTTATGTGCCGAAGTTAGAGACGGTAAAATGCACTTATTTTTCCCGCCTTTAGATACTGCCGAAATATTTTTAGACTTGGTATCTTCTATTGAAGCTACAGCAAAAGAACTTAAAATCCCAGTGGTTTTAGAAGGTTACGACCCACCAAAAGACAACCGATTAGAATCCATGAAAATTACGCCAGATCCTGGTGTAATAGAAGTGAATGTACAACCTGCTAAAAATTGGGAAGAACTTACGCATAATACATTAACCCTTTACAGACTTGCTAAAGAGTCGCGTTTAGGTACCGAAAAATTTATGTTAGATGGCAAACACACCGGAACCGGAGGTGGAAACCATGTAACCTTAGGAGGTGTCACCCCTAAAGACAGTCCGCTACTGCGTAAACCAAGTTTACTAAGAAGTTTGCTAACGTTTTGGCAACATCATCCTGGTCTATCATACTTATTCTCTGGAGCGTTTATCGGAGCGACCAGTCAGGCGCCACGAATTGACGAAGCGCGTATGGAAAATCTTTACGAACTGGAGATCGCATTTAGTCAGATTCCGAAAAATGGAAAAGTTCCGTTTTGGTTAACCGACAGATTATTCCGTCATTTATTAACCGATTTAACAGGAAACACCCACCGTGCAGAATTCTGTATCGATAAATTATACTCCCCAGATTCATCGTCTGGACGTTTAGGAATATTAGAGCTTCGTGCATTCGATATGCCTCCACATCCGCAGATGAGTTTAATGCAAAACTTATTAGTTAGAACACTTGTTGCTTGGTTCTGGAAAAAACCTTACGAGCACGATTTAGTACGTTGGGGAACAGAATTGCACGACAAATTCTTAACAGAACATTACGTAAGAGAAGACATTAAAGATATTGTTAGTCAGCTTAACAAAGCCGGATATAAATTTAAGGAAGATTGGTTTAATCCATTCTTCGAATTTAGATTCCCGCTTCATGGTATGGTTGAAATCAATAATATTAACTTAGAATTACGCGCCGCTATAGAACCTTGGAACGTTTTAGGAGAAGAAATGACTGGAGGCGGAACTGCAAGATATGTAGATTCTTCTGTGGAACGTATTCAGGTAAAGGTGAATCATTTTACCGAAGAGCGTTATGTTTTAACTTGTAACGGAGTTAAAATCAACTTAAACAATACCGGTGTAAAAGGTGAATTTGTGGCCAGCATACGCTATAAAGCTTGGAATCCGCACTCCTCTTTACATCCAACCATAGATGTAGATACACCTTTGGTTTTCGATATTATAGACACATGGAACAGACGTGCCATTGGAGGTTGTACCTATTTTGTAGCACATCCAGGCGGACGATCTTACGAAACGTACCCGATAAACAGCTATGAAGCTGAATCTAGGCGTATTAACCGTTTCTGGGATATTGGACACACTCAAGGAGAAATATTTGAAGTAGAAAAAATTGAACAGGATGATAATAATTCGAGTAGAAATGTCGAAATTCACGGCAGTTCTAGGAAGTATAAATATCAGGAACAACCCGTTAATTCTGAATTCCCTTACACCCTAGATTTAAGAAAAAAATAAACGATTAATGCCGATTGATAAAAACACTTTATTTGAGAACTATTTTTCTGATTTTAAATATTACGACGAAGTTCTTAAATCAAATATGTCTGTTAATCCCAACTGGAAAAAATTACTAGGTAATCTTACCCAAATGGGAACCAATACACTAATCTCTAAACAAGATGAAATGGATTGGCTAATGGACGAAAACGGTGTAACCTATAATGTTTACAACGATCCTAAAGGGATGCACCGTGCGTGGCAATTAAATATCGTCCCGTTTCTTATCCATCAAAAAGAATGGGATACCATAGAAAAAGGAATGCAACAACGTTCGGAATTATTAAACCTGACGTTAAAAGATATTTATGGCAAACGCGAACTTATTAAAAATGGCATAGTCCCTCAAGAAGTTATTTATGCGCATCGTGGTTTTTTAAGACAATGCGATCAAATTCAATATAAAACGGCTAAGAATTTATTAATACATTCGGCCGATTTAGCACGTGGTCCAGATGGTCGCATGTGGATTGTTAACGACAGAACACAAGCGCCTTCAGGCATGGGGTATGCGTTAGAAAATCGCTATGCCACCAGCCGGATTTTACCAGATATCTTCAAAGATATTCACGTGAAGCCACCATCGCCTTTCTTTGCAGATTTCAACAAAATGTTAATTGAATCTGCGCCACAAAATAAGGAGAATCCAACCATCGTTATTCTTACACCAGGCCCCTTAAACGAGACCTATTTTGAACATGCTTATATGTCTTCATTTTTAGGTTATCCATTAGTAGCAGGAAACGATTTAGTTGTTAGAAATGGGAAGGTCTGGATGAAATCTTTAAAAGAGCTCAAACAAGTCGATGTTATTTTAAGACGTGTAGACGATGTGTTTATGGATCCCTTAGAGCTTCGCGAAGATTCATATTTAGGCGTGGCCGGTTTGCTAGATGTAGTAAGAGAACAGCAAGTCACCATTATAAACCCTATTGGAAGTGGTATTTTAGAAAACTCGGGACTGATCCCGTTTATGAATGCGATTTGCAAATACTTTTTTAAAGAAGATTTAATTCTGCCACAAATAGGTTCTTGGTGGTGCGGACAAAAGAAAGAACGCGATTACGTTCTAGAAAATTTGAAAAATCTAGTACTTAAACGCATAGATAGATCTAACCGGGAAAACATCTTTTTCTGTGAATTCTTAAAACCAGCCCAGTTAGAGAAATTGAAAGCAGAAATACTTGACAATCCGTTTGTGTTTGTTGCTCAAGAGAAGATTTTATTTTCGACGGCGCCAGATTTTACGGGAGACAAGCTGGAACCACGCAAAGTGATGTGTAGAACATTTTCTATTGCAAAAGACGATGGTTATTCTGTAATGCCCGGAGGTTTAGTGCGTGTCGCATCTGAGCGCGAAGACCTTTTTGTGTCTAATCAACGCGGTGGCGTAAGTAAAGATTTTTGGGTTATTACCGACGAGCCCCAAACCAATGTTCAGAATTACACTTGGGACAGCTCCTTCGAAATTTCATTTTCTGGCATTAACGATTTACCTAGCAACACTGCCGAAAATTTATATTGGTCTGGACGCTATTTAGGCCGTGCTTTAGTGACCGCTCGTTATTTGCGTACTGTACTTATTAAAATGAGCAATGAGCAGTACAACGAACAAGAAACGCAATCTAAGAGCCTACAATGTTTATTTCAATCGGTGACACATATAACCTCTACCTTCCCTGGATTTATAGGTGAAAAAGGTAAAAAGGCATTAGAAGATCCCTTAAAAGAAATTCTATCGGTGTTAATTGATAGTCATAGATCTGGTAGCTTTGCACAAACACTTAATAGTTTTAACAATTCGTATTTCACGCTTAGAAACCTATGGTCTAAAGACATGTGGCGTGTTTTTGATGGCATTCAGAAAAACTGGAAAGCCTTCGTAGAAGATTCCGCCGAACACACTTCGATACAATCACTAATAAAAATCTTAGACAAAATTATTACTAGGCTTATTGCCTTTATGGCTCTTATCGAAGAGAGCATAATGGTAGAACAAGGCTTACTGCTTTACTTTATTGGTTTGCAAAGCGAACAAGCCATGATGAATATTGCTAAATGCCGTTCCCTTTTAGTGATAAGTCACGATAAACAACCGCAATACGAAATTTTAGAGGCCCTTTTAAATAGTCATGAGAGTTTAAACATTTATAGATACAGTTACCGTTCGCATTTAAGCACAGAAAATGTAATTAATCTTATTCTTTTAAATGAAGAATACCCAAAATCGTTAACCTATCAGCTTAGGCGCATTCAAAAAGATATAGACAAATTACCACATTCCGAAAGTCTTGGTGAAGTTACAAAGTGTCAGAAATTTATAGCAGAGGCACATCATAAAATTCAGAATCTAGATATTAAATCACTTTTAGAATTAAATACGGATGACACTATTATCCGACAGAATTTAGACGATAGTTTAACGGAGTTAAGCGATTTGCTGCATGAAATGTCTTTAGCCTTATCCGATGCGTATTTCAATCATTCGTATCAGCAAAAACAATTGGTTAATCAAAACTTCCCTTTCTAGTTATGGAATTTAAAGTCTCTCATACCACAAGTTACGATTACGATAGCGGTGTTACCTTTTGTCATAATATAGCCACTTTAAAGCCCAAAACCATGCCTGGGCAAACATTACTAGATTACGAACTCCAAATAAGTCCTAAACCAACCGAATTAACAGAGCGATTAGATTTTTTTGGCAATGTAGTAACTCGTTTTTCCATTCAAGATTATCATAAAAAGTTAACGGTAACCGCTAAAAGCAGGATACTCAGGCAGTACGCTTCTCAGCCTGATATAGAAACCTCTGAAATGGGACGATCTATTACTTTAGAGGACGCCTTAAGACTTTTAAAAACAAATAAACTTGATCTGGTAGATATCAATCAATTTAAATTAGATTCAATTTTTATCACACGAATTTCTCCAGAAATTAAGGCCTACGCCGAGGTGTCTTTTAAACAAGACCGCTCTGTCTTTGAAGCCTCGTACGAATTAATGGAGCGTATTTTTAAAGAATTTAAATTCGATTCTGGATTTAGCACTATCGCCACTCCAATTCACGAAGTGATGAAAGAGAAACGAGGAGTATGTCAAGATTTTGCACAGATTGCTATTGCCTGCGTACGATCTATAGGTTTACCTGCACGTTATGTAAGTGGTTATATTGAAACCTTACCGCCACCAGGAAAAGAAAAATTAGTAGGAACAGATGCATCTCATGCCTGGTTCTCTATTTACATTCCTACTTTTGGATGGGTAGATTTTGACCCCACCAACAATCAAATCCCGAAAGACCAACACATAACGGTGTCTTGGGGAAGAGACTATTACGATGTACCGCCTTTAAAAGGTGTAGTATATAGTACAGGAAAAAACAAAATGAATGTAGCCGTAGATATTAGACCGGCTTAAATTTTAAAATAGATTAGAAACAAAAAATAAGGATTGACAAATAAAATATTTATCAATCCTTATTTTATTCTACCTAATACTATTAAGTAAATTAATTTACGTAAGTATAAATAAGGGTAGAATTAGATGTTTCGTTATGCCTAGAATCAACAGAAGTTAATGCTGCTGTTTTTGGATAATTATCTGCGTCATAATCATAGTTTGCATTTAAAGTCAATACAATTTTTCCGAGCTCATTTTTATAAATAATTTGGGATGGATTATTTAAAGGAAATAATAACTTAGCTTTTACTATTTCTGAAGATTGTAATAAACTAAAATTTAATTTTACTTTATCTAGAGCATCAATAATTCCGGCTGATTCTAAAGTATAGTAATATGGATTTGGTGCATCGTCGTATTTAAATTCGGCTGTATATTCCTTATTAATGTACTCATAGGTTTCATTATCGTACTCTTCTTCGAAGAACATAATTAATTTAGGATTACCATTATCGTCGTATTCTTCGACTTGGCCAGTCTCATAAGCATTGTAAGGCGAAGCAAAAAGTTCTTCTACATTAAACGCGTCTCCGCCACCTGTTACATTTGTAAGTTGATCATTTTCATACACAAAAACACTTGACTCCTCTCCGTTACTTATCGTATTTAAGATTCCATCAGAATTATAGTTTAGAGTAATCACTCGATTTTCCCAAGGATTTTCGGCTGAATTATAAGTTACGTTTTTAATTAATTTATACTCAACGCTTCCATTGGCTTCTTCGAATTCATCTGAAGTGGAACTGCTACAACTTACAGCTAATAAAGTCCCTAAACACAGGGACATAATAAGGTTTGGTTTTCTCATAAGGCTTATTTAATTTAACACAAATGTAAATGGTTACCCCTATTATATCTTACGGCAAACCGTAAACCTTATAAGTTTTTTAATATTTTTTTCACAAGATATCTTATGGACAAGAAAATGAAAAACAGTTAGATTTTAGCTTATTACAATAAATATAAAAATGTGTCTAAGCCTTGTATTGAAGACACTATTTTGTAAACAAACATGCAACATTGAAACTGTAAAAAATAACTCCTTCATTTCAAGTTATAGCCAACCTAATTTCGCTCTGCATTTTATTGGTTATTCTAGACAAACTTAATGGTGGCAAATAAATACTTCTACCCTGTAATATTATATTTCTATTTTAAATAATCTTTCATCAATAGAGCTGCACCTAAAGCACTTTCATTTTTACAATCTGAAATCTTTATGGTTATGCTAGGTTTTAAAATTTCTAAGAAGGCTATAAAAATTTTATTCTTATTAAAACCTCCTGATATGTAGACGTCTTTTAACGTTGCTTTTTCATCGGAAATTAATTCGATGGCCGAAATAACTTTCTTACTTATTTCGTAAATTAATTGATAATAAGCCGTTTCGTAAGACAGAAAATTCTGAAGATATTCTGGGTGTGCCTCGAAATCGGTATCGATACCTTCCGATAAAAACACACGGGCATTTTGTTCTATTAGCTCTTTACAAAGTGTGGTGTTTAAAACTAAATCTAGGTGATAATCTATATCTACTTTATAGAAATCGCTTAACGTTTTAATATAGACTTCGTGAATACGTCCTAAGAATTGCATTGAAGATTTTACTTGTTGCTTTTCTGGCGTCATAAAACACAAACAATTATTTTGTAGCTGATGTTGCGTTAAGGTTTCTTTACTAAAAGGATTCATGGTTATAATCCATGTTCCTGTAGACAACAGCACAAAATCGTTGTTATTTTCGTTTTCTAAAATCGGAATAATTGAAGAGGAGCTGTCATGTAGACCTGTTCCTACGGCAATAGTCTCTCCGTTAATTTTTGTTATTACAGCTTCATTCCCCTCACAAGGTTCTGGAAGCGTAATGTTTTCATCTTTTAACCAAGAATGGTAAGCCATTTTATCGAAATCCCAAGTCGCTGTATGCGCTCCAACAGACGTAAAATCTGCTGTAATTTTACCTGTAAAAAGATAACTTAAGTATTGGGGATAATGTAAAATAGCATGTACGTGTTCCCAAATGTCTGGTTTATTTCTTTTAAGGGACAACATTTGTATCCCTGTATTTAACATCCCATAGGCTGGCGAAGCTGTTTTTCTTGAAAACTCTGCTGTTCCACCTTGGGACTCATAAAAATCACTATAATCGTTTAAATCTAATGGCTTTAAATAATTATACAGCGGGGTAATACGCTCGCCGTTTTTATTTAAATACACCAATGATGCACCATGTGTAGAAAAGTTTATGGCTTTTATTTGATATTTACCTTCGTCCTGAATGGTTTTAATACCATTTTTAACCCAAGTTTCAATAGCATCTAAATCGTCGCAACAGTATCCGTCATCGTCTGTTACTTCGTCAAACTTAACCGATTTCTGATACACGATACTAAATGTTTTATCGAATAAAAAGATCTTCTTATTGGTCTTTCCGATATCGACAATTGCTATAACTTTTTCCATACTGATACTTAAAATTTTGCAATGAAAAGTCTTCTCCATGTTGAATAAACATCAACTGGAGAAAACAAATTCATTACCAATAAAAAAAAACAAAAAAAAAAGACTCGTCAAACTAATAAACCACTACAAAACAACTAAAGACGAGTCTTCTTGAAAAAAAATATTATCCTTTAAATCCGTATAACGGACCATAATTATCACAAGCGCGATAATCTGCTCCTTCTAATTGCTCTCCGAAGGCTGCCCATGCACTTGGTCTAAACACATCATTTTCATCTACATTATGCATATTTACAGGAATGCGTAACATCGCTGCTAGAGAAATTAAATCTGCTCCAATATGTCCGTGAGAAATAGCACCGTGATTTGCTCCCCATTTAGCCATTACTGTGTATACGTCCTTAAACGCACCTTTACCCGTAGTTCTTGGCACGAACCAAGTTGTTGGCCAAGTTGGATCTGTTCTATCGTTTAATACATTGTGAATATCTTCTGGAAGCTCTACACTCCACCCTTCTGCAATTTGTAATACAGGTCCAATTCCTTTAATAAGGTTTATTCTACACATGGTTAATGGCATCTGACCTTTAGTTAAAAAGTTAGATGAAAATCCACCACCTCTAAAATACTCCACAGTAGCAGGAGGCCATTTCGTATTATCTAAACATCTTTGTACATCGTCTTCGGTAATATCCCAGAATGGTTTCATTGTTGGGTTACCATCGGCATCTAATTGCTGTGCTGTAGCATCTAAAGTTGTAGAACCAGAATTAATAAGGTGAATAATTCCGTTTTCGGCTAAACCAGTTAATTTTTTACCCGTAACACGCTCTACCGATTCTGGACTCCAGTACGTACGTACATCCGAGAATAGTTGTGCAGTATTGGTTAATAAATGACCAAACAACATTGAAATGGCATTTAAACAATCATTTTCCGTAGCAAAAATATAAGCTTGACGAATACCGTTCCAATCGAAAGACGAATTTAGAATAGACTCTGTAAAATCTGCATTAGGTTGGTAGTCTGTCCACTGACGTTGTCCTTGGAATCCTCCCATAATGGCATTTCTACCTTTAGATTCTTCTCCGAATCCCATTTCCTTAAGTTTAGGGTTTCCGTTCATTAAATCTTTACAGATTAAAGTCATTTTCACAACTTTTTCCCATTCTTTCTCTTTAACCTCAGCCGATTTTTGAGATTCTTTACTGTTACGATCTGGACCTTCTATACAATTTTCTTTTGTCCACGCCAATGCTTTTTTATACTCGTCTTGATCGAAGATGTTATGCTCAATACGTCTTAAAAGTTCTACAGATTCTACGAATTCTGCACGCACTCCTAAATAGTCTTGTAAAAAGTTAACATCGACCATAGAACCTGCAATACCCATAGAGCTATACCCGATAGATAAATACGATTTTCCTTTCATTTGGGCCACTGCTAAAGCCCCTTTTACGAAACGTAAAATTTTCTCAGACACATCAACAGGAATAGATGTATCGCCTCCATCCTGAACTTCTTTTCCATAAATACCAAAAGCTGGTAATCCTTTTTGAGAATATCCGGCCAAGGCTGCTGCTAAATACACAGCACCTGGTCGTTCTGTACCATTAAATCCCCAAACGGCTTTAGGTATTAACGGATCTGTATCCATAACTTCTGTACCATAGCACCAACATGGTGTTACTGTTAAAGACACTTCTACACCTTCTCTTTTAAATTTATCTGCACAAGCCGCGGCATCTGCAACACCACCAATAGTGGTATCTGCGATAACGCATTCTACTTTTTCCCCACTAGGGAAACGTAGTGTTTCTTCTATTAATTTTGCGGCCGCTTTGGCCATATCCATACACTGAACCTCTAAAGATTCTCTCACTCCTAATTCACGTCCGTCAATAGTTGGACGAATTCCTACTTTTGGTAACCTACCTATTAATCTGCTCATTGTTTCTAATGCTTTTCTATTATGTAAATTGTTCTAATTCGGTTAGCTGATCGTTAGATAAACCCGCTGGTTTAAACCCGGAAGCCCAACACATCATTAATAATTTTGCGCCTTTATTTGCAACATCTAAAAAGTCCCAAGCTTTCATTACATCTGGAGCTGTTGCGGTAGCACCGTGCTTTTCCCATAAAGACACATTTCGAGTTTTAAAGGCATCGATAGTCACTTTTGCTAAGGCTGCCGTACTAGATAATGCGTAAGGTGTACAGTGAATTCCTTTTGGAACAAATACTTTTACCTCAGGACACATCATCCAAATTTGTCTGTTTAATTCTTCTTCATCATCAAATAATTCGTGGTGACTCATACAAATCAATTCTAAAGGATGCGTATGTACTACCGCTAAATTTTCTGGGTGGTGTTGCGAGTTAAATAAGTGGATACTTGCATGAGAAATTAATTCGCATGTAGGTCCGAAATTATCGCGTTTTCCTCCCCAAATAATAGAATATGCTGTTGCATCTTCGTTGATATAAAGAATGCAAGACACTTCTTCTAACATATCTACCAAGTCTCTTAAGTAACATCCAGTTCCTGTAATATAAATTACAAATCCTGCACATTCCTTAGGAAAATCGAAAGGAACTTCCTCTCCAATGCCTTGAACTTCTTCTTTGCTAAAAAAAGAGGTTAAGTTCATTGAAATGTTTCCAGCATTTCGCTCTGCCCATTCACGTTGCCATAAATAACCAGCTACCGTAGATACTTTTTTCAATTCGGCTTGTACTTCTATTGGGAGTTTTAAAGTTTTCATATATGTTTAAATAAAAATTTATTACACAAAAATACTTTCATAGTATCATTTTAATAATATTTAAAATCTGTATTTTTGTATCTAATTCAAACATTAATTGATTTAATGAAAATTGTAAAAGATATCCAACTGGGAGATCCGTCTTCTAACAAGCAAAACTTTATAGATCTAAATTTAAAAGTATTGTGTTGCAGATATTGGATACTCGATTTATGGGATTGTCACGATATGGTATTCCCGTATTGGAGATTGTATTGGAATAGAAATACAGGAGGCGAACTGATTCATCGCGATAACATATTCGAAATGGATCCCAATTGTCTTTATATTATACCGCCCTTCACTTCGTTTTCGTCCCGATTCACCAAAAATCATGTGTATTCCAACGGCATACATGTTAACGGGAAACACGTTACTAGTACCATTAACGAAGACCATTACGTAGACTCCTCGTTAATACATTTATTTATTCATTTTAATTTAGGGGTGCCGTTTGACAATGTTTATCCAGGGATTTTAAAAATAGAATTAACAGACTATTTAAAAGATCGTTTAGACTACCTGACAAGCCGATTAAAAATAGAGAATACAGATTTTAAACTAACCTTTAACTTAAAGCTACAAGCCTTTATTAAAGAAGCCTTAACTAATATAGGACCAGAATTATGGAAGGCTATTAATATAGACGAGCGTGTACTAAAAGTAATTCGTTATATTGAAATTAATATCAATAAAAAATTAAGTAATCCCGAATTGGCGGCCATTACAAATATGGCTCCTAACTCTTTTGCTAGATTATTTAAAATTGAGATGAATATAACCTTACATAGTTTTATTCAGAACAGAAAAATTGCAAAAGCTTGCGTCCTGTTTGAACACACAAACAAAACTATTGAAGAAGTTTCTTTTGTATTAGGGTTCTCTGATCGCTTCCATTTTTCAAGAGTTTTCAAATCTGTTATCGGACTTTCGCCTGCTTCTTACAAAGAGGAAAAGTACATTTAGTTTATTTGCAATTTCCTCTTTCACACATACCGACAATTACACCCTGATTGTTTATTATCTTATTTTTAAACCGATCTAAATCTATTAAGATCATGGTCCTTACTGCGGATTAATTTGAAGAATCAATCACCAGAAACAATACAACAACATCATCTTAAACCCAGAAATTACTCTTATTTATTTTAGAAATACTAAATATCTATTTCTTATAGATTACTAGTATCATGTTGGTTGTAAAGGGTTTTAAGCCCATTTTCTATTATATTTATTTCGAGTACACAGACCATCTAATAGCTAAATAATCCTTTAATAAAATTTCAAATTATAGCTATTAAACCTAAACATGCTGTACAAAAACCTTAATATCATCAATGTTTAAATTATACATATTATTGATTGTTATAGATAATTAATAAAAACTAAATATAATATAAATTTGGTCAGTATATTTTGTCAATACAATTAGTATTTAGCTTTATCTTTAAATTAAATACAATCACAAACAATCGAAACCTAATTAAAACTGAATTAAAAAAAATAGAACATGAAAACATTTGAACAGTACATAAATGGAAAATTTGTAAAATCGACGTCTACAGATGTCATTGAAATTTTAAATCCTTGCACCGAAGAAGTTTTATCATTAATGCCTATTGGAAGTGTTAAAGATGCTGAATTAGCATTGGACGCTGCTCAAGCCTCTCAACATGCTTGGAAATCTCTTCCTGCAATTGAAAGAGGTAACTATTTAAATAAAATGGCAGATGTTATTCGTGATAACCGTGTGTTTTTAGCAGAAACGCTAGCTGCAGAACAGGCTAAGGTTATGGGATTAGCACAAGTTGAAATTGATGTTACTGCCGACTATTTTGATTATTATGCAGGTTTTGCAAGACGTATTGAAGGAGAAATTATTCAGAGTGACAGAAGTAAAGAACACATCTTTTTACATAAAGCACCTATTGGAGTAGCCGTTGGAATTTTACCTTGGAACTTCCCATTCTTTGTTATGGCTAGAAAAGTTGCAGGGTCTTTAATTACAGGTAACACTTGTGTAATTAATCCAAGTTCTATAGCACCTAACACCGTAATGGAATTCGCTAAATTAATCTCAAAAATAGGCGTTCCTGCAGGTGTACTAAACTATGTTTGTGGTAAAGGTAGTATTGTAGGTAATGCACTTTCATCTAGTCCAATTACAGGTATTATTAGTTTAACTGGTAGTGTTGGAGCTGGACAAATGGTAATGGAAGCGGCTTCTAAAAATATTACAAAAGTATCGTTAGAATTAGGAGGTAAAGCGCCTGCAATTGTGTGTGCAGATGCTAATTTAGAATTGGCTGTTAACGCTGTTGTAACCTCTAGAGTTACCTTTAGCGGACAAGTATGTAATTGTGCAGAGCGTCTTTATGTAGAAGAATCTATTCACGACCAATTCTTGGATATGGTTGCCAAAAAAATGAAATCTTTAAAAGTAGAAGACGCCTTCTCTAAAAACAATCCAGATATGAGTGCTCTAGTCTCTAAGGCACAATTGGATAAAGTTTCTGAAATGGTTGAATTCGCTAAAAAAGAAGGTGCAGAAGTTGTTGTTGGAGGCACTAGAACTCCAGGTTTTGATAAAGGTTACTTTTACCAACCAACATTACTAACCAATGTAAAACAGAACATGCAAATTATTCAGGAAGAAGTATTTGGTCCTGTTTTACCAGTCATGAAATTTAGCACATTAGACGAAGCTATTGCTTTAGCAAACGATTGTGAATTTGGATTAACATCTTCTATCTTCTCAGAAAACTTTAACAAAGTAATGCATGCTGCTGAAGAGTTACAATATGGCGAAACTTATATTAACAGAGAACATTTTGAAGCTATTCAAGGATTCCACGCAGGTTGGAAAAAATCTGGTATTGGTGGAGCAGATGGAAAACATGGTATGGAAGAGTATCTTCAAACTAAAGTGATCTACGCGCAGTACAGATAATATAATTAAGAAATATAAACTAGCAAACACTATTCAATTCGTAGAGAAATTAGTATCTATACACAGAATAGTGTTTGCTTTTTAAACAAACTAACCAAATAACCATTATGAACACCACCGAAAAAATCCCTGTAGTTTCTAAAGAGGTATTAATTCCTTTTATAATTATAACCTCCTTATTCTCGCTTTGGGGTTTTGCTAACGATATTACCAATCCTATGGTAGCGGCATTCGGAACCGTTATGGAAATATCTACAGCTAAGGCCGCCTTAGTACAACTCGCTTTTTATGGCGGTTATGCTACAATGGCTATTCCAGCCGCATTATTTGTTAGAAAATACAGTTATAAATCAGGGATTATTTTAGGATTAACATTATATGCCATCGGGGCCTTATTATTTTATCCTGCGGCAGAATTTGAAGTCTTTGGTTTCTTCCTAGGATCGCTTTATATTTTAACTTTCGGATTGGCGTTTTTAGAAACAACAGCTAACCCATTTATTCTTTCAATGGGAGACGAACGTACCGCCACCCAACGTCTAAACTTAGCACAAGCTTTTAATCCTATAGGGTCACTTTTCGGAATGTTTGTCGCTTCAAAATTCATACTTGTTGCCTTAGATTCTGATAAAAGAAACGAAGCAGGCGAATTAATTTTTAACACCTTAGACGAGGCGCAAAAAGCCATCATTAGAACTCACGATTTAGCGATTATTAGAGATCCTTATGTTATTCTTGGCTTTGTAGTCATTGCCATGCTAGTAATTATTTCAATAACAAAAATGCCAGACACTAAGAAGAACAAGAAATACACTAGTGCTAAATCTTCTTTTCAGAGATTATTCAAAAACGGAAAATACAAAGAAGGTGTTCTCGCTCAGTTATTTTATGTTGCCGCTCAAATTATGTGTTGGACTTTTATCATTCAATACGCAGGTAACCTAGGCATACCTAAGGCAGAGGCGCAGAATTACAATATTATTGCCATGACCATATTTTTATTGAGCAGGTTTGTTAGTACATTCTTAATGAAATATGTAAATGCTAAAAAATTACTAATGATTTTCGCATTGTGTGCAATGGCTACAATTTCAGGCGTTATTTTAATTGAAGGCATATTAGGGTTATACTTATTAGTAGCAACATCGGCTTTTATGTCTTTAATGTTCCCTACCATTTACGGAATTGCTTTAGACGGTTTAGAAGAAGACGACACAGCATTAGGTGCCGCAGGTTTAGTTATGGCTATCGTAGGAGGCGCATTAATGCCAATATTACAAGGTACTTTAATAGATATGGAAAGCATAGGACCTTTTTCTGGTGTAAACTTTTCTTTTATTCTTCCTTTTATATGTTTTTGTGTTATTGCTTTTTATGGCTACAGAACATTAAAAGTTTATAAATAACAACATATGAGATATTGCTATGCATTAGATTTAGTTGATGACGAGACATTAATTAAAGAATATATTGAGTATCACAAAAACGTTTGGCCAGAAATTGAACAAAGTATTTTAGATTCTGGCATAGAAGTTATGGAAATCTATCATGTAGGTAATCGCCTATTTATGATTACAGAAGAGGGCAGTAATACGCCATTAGATAACCGTTCACAATCCGATCAGGTAAAAGCAAAAATAGACCAATGGGAAACCTTAATGTGGACGTACCAACAAGCCCTTCCAATTGCTAAAAAAGGAGAAAAATGGGTTTTAATGGAAAACATATATCAATTAAAAGTTTAGAATTATTAGCATGGAAATAAAAATAAATCCAAAATATCCTTCGGTTACAGATTTAAGAAAAAGAGCGAAGGTAAAAATGCCAAAATTTGCTTTTGAGTATTTAGATGGCGGATGTAACGAAGATATTAATTTAGATAAAAATCGTACCGACCTTCAGAAAATTGAGTTGATGCCTCAGTACTTATCAAAATTTGATACATCAGACTTAAGAACTGAATTGTTTGGACACATTTACGATGCCCCTTTTGGTATCGCACCAGTTGGACTTCAAGGTTTAATGTGGCCAAACTCGCCAGAAATTTTAGCCAAAGCCGCATTTAATCATAATGTCCCTTTTATTTTAAGTACCGTGACCACGTCTAGTATTGAACGCGTAGCAGAATTGACAGAAGGAAAATCTTGGTTTCAATTATATCATCCTGCCGAAGAGCAAGTAAAACGCGATTTATTAGATCGGGCAGCACATGCCGGAACCGATGTTTTAGTCATCTTAGCAGATGTTCCTACGTTTGGATACCGACCAAGAGATGTAAGAAATGGTTTAGCCATGCCGCCTTCTATGAGCCTAAAAAATATTATTGAAGTTTTAAAGAAACCCGATTGGGCTATTCAAACTTTAATTCATGGGCAACCTGCTTTTAAAACGTTGGAACCTTATATGCCTAAAGGCTTAAATTTAAAAAAGTTAGGCGAATTTATGGATGTTACCTTTTCTGGGAGACTTAACGAAGATCGCATTGCCTCTATTCGAGACCAATGGAAAGGGAAATTGGTAATTAAAGGTGTGGTGAACGAAATGGATGCGCAAAAAGCCATTAATTTGGGGGTCGATGGCTTAATTGTATCCAATCACGGTGGCAGACAATTAGACGCGGGACAATCCTCAATCGTGCCTATGACCCATTTGGCTAAAAAGTACAAAAACGATATTAAAATCATGGTAGACTCAGGTTTACGTGGTGGTCCAGATATTGCTAGAGCCATGGCAAATGGAGCCGAATTCACCTTTATGGGACGTAGTTTTATGTACGGTGTAGGTGCACTAGGCAAAGACGGAGGAAACCATACCATTTCCTTAATGAAACGGGAATTTCAGCAAGTTATGGAACAACTTTGCTGCGAAAAAGTTCAAAACTTACCTCAACATTTAATTAAGTAACATATATTAAGAACCCAAGAATTTATTTTTTTCTTGGGTTTATTTTTTTGCGCTATAAAAATAGGGTATAAACTCGTCTTACCACAATTGCGAAACACCCAAATAGTCTTTTCGTCTAAGACGCTTTAAAGTAGTCTCATGGAGACTTCCATCTGATTCATTTTAATTGACGTTACACATAAGACATCTTACTTTTCTAGCTTATGTCTGCCAATTACTCATTTTATGAGGCCAAATTCTAATTTGGCAACTATTTACCCAAATACCTAGAGTATATTTGAATAAAACATACAGACTATGAAAAATCATTTGTTCTTTTTATTCATTTTTATGTTTACTATAAGTGTGAATGCACAGAAAACAATTAATAATCCGGATTATGTTTCTAGTAATCTTTCTGGGACCATAACAAAAGTTGAACTTACAGAAGAGGCCACAATTCTTCATTTTCATATAAAATTGCCAATAGGATCCTGGATTTTCATCCCTAAAAAAACATATATTGAAGATGCTCGCGCTTCTGATGGGCGCTTATACGTTACGAAGTCCGACGGCATTGAAATGAAAAAAAAACACACCCTAACCAATTCGGACGAGATTCGATACAAATTATTTTTCCCTCCATTACCAACAGATATAAAGAAAATTAATTTTGGAGAATCTAATCCTGGAGGTAATTGGAATATCTACAAATTAGACCTTACTAAAGATGGTATAAACTTCATTAATCGTTCAAATCAAATTAAGGCTTCTAAGTACTCCATACAAACAGGGTTCTCTATAACTCCAAAGACCAATAATGGCTGGACCATTAAAACAGGCCCCAGAATGTTTACCGAAACAGATTTTGTTGTTGTAGAAGAAACACTAAATTTAGGCGCTAACAATATGCTTCCTAAAGACTTACCTCATTCATTTTTTGGAAATTGGTATGATAAATACGGTACACTTATACTTATTACGACCGAAGATTATGTCATGTTCGATTCTAGGATTCAGTATTATCAAAACATGGTTAAAATTAGCGACACAAAATTTATCTTAAGTTTTTCGAATGGTGGTTTTGAAGTTCTAGACCTTAACGAGACAAGTATGACCATTAGAAATCGGAAATTAAGCACTTTAGAAAAAAAACCAGGTAGTAATAAAGTACCTAAAGACATGATTGGCACATGGGGTTTAAAAAATGATTCAGGCAACAAAATAATAATCTCGAAGGATTATCTTTATAACAACGCAAAAAACACTACAGATATAAAAGGCAGTAAAAACAAACAAATTGTTCAAGTTGTAGAATCTCAATCAGGCGAAGACGTTTGGTTTATTCTTTATGACAAAGGCACTTACGATTATTACAGAGCAACTAAAATAGACCATACTTATGTTTTAACACCTCGCGGCTATCCAGATATGCGATACGAGAAATTACAATAACACATTTATAAAATCATGAAAAAAGCAATCTTATCTGTAATCGGAATTCTAGCTATTTTTATCACATTTTCGTTTACAAATTTCAATGTTGAGAACGAAAGAGTTTTTAAAATCACTTCTGAACATCCAATTGTATTTGATATGGTACAAAACGGAAAAACAACAAAAGGACTACATACACCTTATAAATTTAAATTTACAGGAAATAAAGGCAATTTTATTTTTAAATCTAACAAAGCACATGAAAAATTAAAAGTAAGCGTTGAAGACCAAAAAAGTCGTTTAACTGCCAATTGGGAAATTATTGTTTTGACTATAGAAAGTGATACTATGAAAACATTTGGAATGAATTAGAATAGCTTATTTAATTTATTGCTTATACTCGATGTCTAACAAAATTCTCACAACTAAACATGCACATACATTACACCCAATTTTAAGAAACATCTAACTTTGATAATAACAACAAAAAACACAGCCTAATGAGTAAAAAAAAACTCACCTTAATGCTATTGATTTTTACGGCAATTAGCTGTAGCACAAAAAACAAAATAAATCCTGATAATTATATCGACCTAGAGTATTACAAAGATAAAAATGACGACAAAGCTTTAAGTCTTATAATACCTCGAATTAAACCCTCTAATGATAGTATTGGAGTGTTTATTAATAATCATAGATCTCGATTCGCTTATTTCTTTTCTAACAAAATAGAAGCAGACACTCTTGAAAAGTTATACCCAGATACTTTAGCAATAAATAAAATATTTTTAAAACAGATTAACGAAAAAAAATTCATTTCAAATTTCTCAAGATTAGCAAATCTTAAAGAGCAAGAATATGAAAGCTTTTCAATGGATGAGATTTTAGAAGTAGCTTCAAGGTTCTTTGTTATAGTAGACGTTGGAAATGATTTTAGAATAAAAATCTGTTCGGGCGGAAATGATTTTCAAGACTTAAACGCAATTAGAGATGTCACTTTAATAGAAGCACTTACATACGAAGCTATAATTAATGGAGTAAAGAAAAAAGGTGAACAGCCAGAATTTATTTCGAATACTAGAATTAATTATTCAGATGCTATAAAAAACCCTGACAGTCTAAACCACAATACGCTATTAGTAAATGCTAAAAACAAATTATATAAACTCATGGAAAAAGACGAAAGTCTAAGACTTTATATTGGCAACTATCTTACAGAGCATTCAGATAATTTACCATTTAAAATAAAAAAAGACAACTAAAAAACGTGGGAAAACACATGATAAAGAAAACGTACACTCACAAATAATTACTAGATTAATTCCAATTCATAAAGCACCTTCAATTGCTGTTAAAAAAGAGATTGAAATGGCATTAAAAGACACATAAAGAACCACAGCAAAACACATTAAAAATATATAGTTTTAGTTCAACCAAAATGTGTCGTTAGTGTGCACTATAAACATCAAAAAAATAATTCTAAATAGTATTTCATTGAAAGTCACAAAACTCTTTTTTTTACTATGCCTTATGCCTTTAATAACAATGGCGCAAGTAAGTATATTACCAACGGAGCTCTCGGAATATTACTTAGGAAGTTGGATTAACAACAAAAACGAAGTTGTTCTTATCGTTTCGCAAGACTACATCGTTATAAACAATGAGTTGTTCTATTATAACGAAATTCTTAAAACAGATAAATCACTAAATTTTACATGTACTTATAATTCTGATATAAAATATATAAATATTGCAGAAATAGATGAGACACGTATATTTTTAGATGAAGGTTATAAAATATCAACACTCACTAAAGCTAAAGTTACAGATTCAAAAACCTTACCCGAATCTCTTATCGGGAATTGGCATACCTTAGGGAGCACATTAAACATTAAAGAGTCTGAACTATCTTATTTTAATACAGTTTATAAAATAGATTATGCCATTTCTTTAGATCAGGCACATTATTACCTTGTTTTGTATGAAAACAAAGAATATTATTTTGCCCATAATTATACGAATAATAACGAACAGTTTATAAATACCCATTTTTCTGAGACTGTTGTTTTTAAAAAAGAATCATTCATTCAGAAGTATATCTATTGGTTTATTTCTATTATAATACTCGCCTTTTTAATACTAAGTTATTGCCTTTTTAAATGGAAATTGGCCTTAACCAAAAAGAAAGAAACAACGAAACGTAAGTTTACAGAAATGCAACTAAAAGGGATTCGGTCCCAGATGAATCCTCATTTTATATTTAATGCATTAAGCGCCATACAAAATCTTATTAACAAAGGTGATAACGAAAAAGCAAATCATTATTTAACCGAATTCGCTCAACTTATGCGGTTAACTTTAGATAAAAGCGATAAAGGCTTGGTCCCTTTAGACGACGAGATTTCCTCTATAAAAAAATATCTAGAATTGGAAAAATTACGTTTCTATTTTGAATATCATATTATCATCGATCCAGAACTAGATTTACAACTCACAGAGATTCCAGCCATGCTTATTCAGCCCTTTGTAGAAAATGCTATAGTTCATGGTTTAAATGAAAAACAAGGTGATAGACAGTTAAAAATGTTGTTTAACTTAGATGTCGACCATTTAGTGTGTACCATTATTGATAATGGGATTGGGATTGAAAAAGCTCAGACAAAAAAAACGTCACATTATAAGCGCGAAAAATACGGCATTCGGTTAGCTAAAGACCGTATCGATCTCATTAACGAAAGTTATAATACAAATGCAAAAGTGATTATTACCGATGCCTCTGAACACGACACAAAAAACACAGGAACATATGTTGAAATTTATATGCCTTTAACCTATTAATTTTTAATTAACCGCCATGGTTATTACCACACAAATAGCATGACAATTAAAAGTATTATAATTGATGATGAATCCCATAATTTAGAAAATCTTAAACGGTTGCTAGATAAAAATTGCCCCAATGTAGATGTTGTAGGCATGGCATGTTCGGCCGATCAAGGGGTAGAACTCATCTCGAAATTACAACCAGATTTAGTGCTTTTAGATATTGAAATGCCCAACAAAAACGGATTCGACATGTTAGAATCTATGGGTAATGTAAATTTTGAAGTCATTTTCGTAACTGCTTATAACAAGTATGCACTTAAAGCGATCAAATCTTGTGCTTTAGATTATATAATGAAGCCTATAGCCATCTCAGAATTAAAAGACGCTGTATCCAAGGTGGCTCAAGTTGTTTCCGAAAAAAAGGAAAATCAGAAATTGAAATTTTTAGTTCAAAATTTAAAGAATATAAATCAACCTCAAAAAATAGCATTGCCAACAGCCGAAGAACTTTATTTTGTATCTATCGATGAGATTGTAAGGTGTAAAAGCGAAAACAATTATACGTTGTTTTTTCTTAACAATGGTAGCTCTATACTCGTATCCCGAACCTTAAAAGAATGGGATGATCTGCTATGTTCACATCAATTTATTAGAACGCACCAATCCCATTTAATTAATAGCATACACGTAAAATCTTTTGTAAAAAAAGATGGTGGCTATATTTTAATGAATGACGGAAGCATGGTTAGTGTATCCAAGCATAAAAAAGAACACACTTTAAATACGCTAGCTTCTTTAAAGTAAAATAATCTTGCTTAGCTTAGTTTATTTTATCGAATACGATATAAAGTTAAATCTTTTTAGAGTCAGATTTCTCGTCACTCGAGTCTCACGTCTGCAAGAAGTTATAACGACGCTATTAAAAACTGGATGAATTAGTAATAAAGACATTACATGCAATTTATACAGAAATATTGCAGTTTAACCGAAACCCATTTTTTCAAAAGGCCTTTTAAAGTTTATTTGTGGTATACATATTTAAATTTACTGTGATGAAGAAAGATGTTATAAAAATTGCTTTGCTTGTACTTGTTTTAATTATTCCTTATGCACTAATTATTTCAGAAAGTGATAAAAAACCATTACTAACAAGAATTGAAAAAGAAGGCTATAGCAAACAGCCTAAAGATTCTTTATGGGAATATGTAAAATATGAATTTTCTAATGAAAGAATAGATTTATCAACTAATTATAAGCAGAAATACACAGACCCTATACTTATTACTTTAGAAGATGCTACTTCTCAAGACAGTCTAGTTGTTAATGAAATAATACAAGAATTAAAAAAATCTTTCCCATTAAAACATGTTAGTTATTACAGAGCCTATTCCGATGAACCGTTCATTAGAAAAAAAGATCATAATTTTGAATGGGAAAAAATTGATCAAAACTTAGATGAATTAATCTCTTACACTACACTATTATCTTTTACAAATCCATCTGAATCTAATGGTACCGGTAGTGGCACTTTATATCTTGATGATCTTACTTATAAAAAAATTAATTCTAGAACAAACACATGGAATACTTACGTTTTACAAAACACATTACATTTTAGTTTTCCCGATAAAATTAGTATTGCAGATAAAAAGGCATTTATAAAGCAACACCTATTTGATTCGATGTGGGACACACACACAATAAATATTGAGAACCCCGAACCGAGTTATAGAATAAAGTTAGATCACTACTTTTCTAAAAACGGAAACGCTTCAACTAGGCTAACTCATACAGACTATTTAGCAGATAATGAGTTTTTAATAAAAAAAATATTCTCAGATGATTTTAAAAACCAATTTGAGGATTACATCTACAGAACCTACCCATGGCGTTATGCAAATCTTTTTTTAGATAGAGATGGGGCTAAGCAAAACGCAACAGCTTTGGTTACTTTTTTGGGACTTTTAATTTTAATTTTAGCATGTAGCATTTTTTGGAACAGAAAATTTAAAGATGTTTTTTGGAATTATTTCTGGGCTATTTTTATTTATCATGCAGGATTTTTTAGTCTTGTTGGTTTATATAAATACCTTATTGATATAGAGTATTCTACAAATGCTGTTGCAGGATTATTACTTTCTTCATTATCAAATGTGCTCATTATTATGGTAATATCCTTTTTATTCTGGCAAGCAGAAAAAAGAATGGTACCTAAACAAGTAAGTTTTGGATATCAATTGCTTGTTAAATTGGGGTTAACATTTATATTTTTATATTCTCCTTATATTTTAATGCTCTTTTTTTCTAAGACTATTATTGCAAGTGGAGGAGAAATTAACCGTTCTTTAAACGATTTACAGTTTTTACTTATTACTATTAGTCTTGCTTTAGCTAGAGGCGTTCTAATCTACCTAAACCACTTTTCCGAATCTCTAGTAAAAGAAAAAGACGTCGAGTTAAGTCGTTTAAAAGAAATAAACGCACAGTCGGAACTTAAATTATTACAATCGCACATCAATCCGCATTTTTTATATAATGCCTTAAACTCTATTGCAGGTTTAGCACATACCAATGCCGACAAAACAGAGAAAATGGCACTGTCGTTATCTGATTTATTTCGGTATTCCATTAATAAAAAGGGTGAAAAAATGAGCACTATAGAAGAAGAAGTCCAAATGGTAGAAAACTATTTAGACATCGAAAAAATCCGTTTTGGAGACCGCTTAACCTTTCAGTTAGATATTGACAAAAGCATTTTGGATAAAAAAATTCCGATGTACATATTACAACCTTTAGTTGAAAATGCTATTAAACACGGCATTTCTAAAATTAGAGGCGAAGCAAAAATAGCGTTGCAAATAATTAAAGAAGAAAACAACCTCTTTATTCGTGTGAGCGATAACGGACCCGATTTCCCAAAAAGTCTAATAAGTGGCCACGGACTGCAAACAGTTAACGATTTACTGCGCTTAAGCTATGGTGATAACGCGTCTTTAACATGGGAAAACGTACCTAAAAAGACAATAACTGTTAATTTACCATTAAACCACTGAAAATCATTGCATAAACTTAAGATATAATTTACTTTCACTAAAACCTACCACATTATGACCACCAAAATTACAGCACTACTGCTACTTTTAGCAATTCAATTTGGATTTTCCCAAAAAATAATTGAGAACCCACAATACGGATATAATGCTTTACCTGGGAAAATAACCAAAATAGAAGTCTTAGAGGATGCCACCGTACTTCATTTTCATATTGAATATAAGCCTAAATATTGGATTAACCTTCCATCAACAACTTATATAAAAGGCATGAATAGCGACGAAAAATTATTTCTAACGAAAGCAGATGGTATTCCTATAGATGAGCATTATTATATACCAGAATCAGGAGAGGTAAATTACAAATTGTATTTTCCTAATGTAAAAACAGAAATAGGCAAAATCGATTTTTTTGGTGGACATGAAAAAGGAAGCTGGTACGTTCATGATCTTGTCATTGACGAAGACCAATACGGTTCTGTATTACCAAAGCACTTAATAGGAAATTGGTTAAAAACCGATGGAAGTAATGAATGGGTCTATGGTTTTTATTATGATCGCGCAATTATAAACAGAGACATATGGACTTATAAATCCGTTAAAAACAAAAAGACAAAATCTGAAATCACCTTAGAAAAGGGGAATGAAACTAAAATTATTTACGCAAAATTAAATACAGATAAAACAGTAGCTTTTGGAGAAAACAAAAAGCAACTTACTACCTATAGTTTAAACCGAACTGAAAATAAAGATTTTAAACTAGAAAATGACGTACCCTATTTAGAGTCCGATATTTTTAAAATAGATTCTACCACGTATTCTGGGGTTATTAGAAATTATAGTAGTGAACTGAGTAAAGAAAAAACAGGAATGATTATTGTAAACAATATTTTTACAGGAAATCAAGAGTCGCATTTGGTTAAAATTAAGGACGATGGTCGTTTTTCGGTAAAGTTCCCTATGTTTTATCCACTAGAAGCTTTTGTGAGATTTCCGGGTTATAATGCATCTGTATTTTTCGAGCCTGGGAAGGAAACCTGGGAATTAATAAATTCTGGAAGTCCAAATGATGTGTTTTTTGCGGGTGATCTTGCAGAAATAAATTCAGGCTTAGCGAGCTTAAAGGACATACGTAATTATAATGGCTATAATAAACTTCATAGAAATATAGAAAAAATAGCGCTTCAGGAATATAAAGATGCATGTATAAAGGTTTATAACAGTGAAATAGCCAAATTAGATGAAGCGATTAAAACACGATTTTTAAGTAAAAAAATAACCCAAGTGATGCGTTTAAAGTTAGATTACAACTTTTACGGAGCGGTTTTAAGTTATGATATATATAGCAAAAACGGGAAAGAACCTAAAATAGATAGTGTTTATGTTAGTTTTTTAACCCCTGAAATACTCAAAAATAAAACAGCTGTACTTACTTCAGAATATTCAATTTTTATAAATCGTTTACGTTTTAGCGAACCTTTCAATGCCTTTAAAAATTTAGGAGTAACACCTCCAGAAGGCATAGCATTGGCTGAAATGCTTAAATCTAAGGGTGTAACTATAATACCAGAAGAACAGGCATTGATAAATGGGCAAATAAAATTTAATAAAGAAAATGCGGTTGCTATAAAGAAGCAAGCCGATTTTAATACCAATAACAAGGCCGTTTTACAAAGTTTTAATAAAAAATTCAGTAAAATCTATTTAAAATTAACAGAGGTAGAACGTAAAGAAATTAGTAATTCAGCTGGTTTAAATATTGATGCTATTATTGCTTACTCCAAACCCTTAGATATTACATTTTCTGATGATGAAATAGCCACGCAAAATGCCTTGAAAAATCTATTGACTGAAAAAGAACAAGAAAATTTTAAAGCCTTTTATACTACCGAGCGAATCAATAAGGATCAAGCCTTTTCTAAAAAGTATACCAATGAAATACAAGAATATACTAAAGGGGAATTTCAAAGACAATACATTGAAAATACAATAGCTTTATTTGATGAAGACGAGTCTTGGATGTCTGATATATTTATTACACAGCTTATCTCTGCTCCCATTGTCGAGCAATTATCACCATTATCTAATCCAGAATTAGAACATGTATCAAAGTATATTGAAACCCCGTTTGTACAAGAATTTTTGGTTTATGAAAACGAAAGAGGATTAGCGAAAATAGAACATAATAAAAATGCAACGGGCTATGTGGTAAACAAAACATCAAATACAGAAGCCGATCAGGTTTTTAATGCCATCATAGAGAAATATAAAGGCAAAGTCATATTTGTAGATTTTTGGGCAACTTGGTGTGGACCTTGTCGTTCAGGCATGGAAAAAATGAAACCTATGAAAGAAGAATTGAAAGATAAAGATGTTGTTTTTGTGTATATCACGGATCAATCTTCTCCAGAAAAGACTTATAACAACATGATTCCTCAAATTAAAGGTGAACATTACAGAGTGTCTAATGATGAATGGAACTATTTAAAAATTAAGTTTAACATAACAGGTATTCCGCATTATACTTTAGTAGATAAAGAAGGAACCGTGGTAAAGGAAACGATAAAGTTTTCTTCATCTGTCAATAGCTTTAAAAAACTCATTACAGACTATTTATAAGCAAAGTATGAGACTCTACAATACTATAATTATAGACGACGAACCACCGGCTAGAATGCATTTATTGAAGTTACTCGGAAATTTCCCTGACACCTTTAACGTGATTCATAAATTTGAGTGACGTGCTTTTCTTAGCCCAGGTTCTCATTATAAATGAAGCAGAAAGCGGTAACTTTTTAGGATAAGATTTCTTGTCACCCATTCCTAACTCTATCAAAAAGACAACGCTCTTTAAATATTTACTAAGACATTTATGTTTCGTTTATAACTCACCAATAACTTCATACTATAACATTTAAAAGCCTCACTATTTCATAAAATAATGAGGCTTTTAAACTTTGATTGCAGTGTACTTACTCCTGTTTCATTTCGAAGCGCGCAAAATATGCATACCCTTTTTTACCTTTTAAAGAAATGCCCCATCCCGGTGTTTCTGTGGCTTGACTTCCATCTTCTAAATCGGGCCTATACAAACCTGGAGCTACAGGAATTTTAACCAAACCGTCGTACAAAGGCGTGAAATTAATCCCATCTTCGGCATAATTAATAGTTTTACTAATAGACGCTAAAGAGGCTATCCTATTGTTTTCTTTCCAGATTAACACCTCATGACTCTTATCTAAAAGCGATCCTTTATGTTTTACAAATGGCCCCTCTGGACTGTCGGCCATTGCGACACCCATTTCGGTTAAGCCCGGACCTTTTCGGCCATGGACTATTGAACGCCCTTTATAATATAACCAGATTTTATTATTCTTAACCAATAAACTAGCATCGTCTACTCTAAAACTATCAAAGTCTTCCGGTGTGCTACTAACTTCTATAAGCGGATTATTCTCTATGCGTGTAAAAGGACCATCTGGACTGTCTGAAACCGCTACACCTATAGCCGTAACATCTGTAGTGCTATTATTTTCAAATTTATTATCCGGATTTCCAGGTGTCGGTTTTACGGCTGTATAATACAGGTAATATTTTCCTTTAAAAGCTAGAATATTTGGAGTAAATACCGAATGACTATCAAATGCGCCTTCTTCTCCCAAACCCAAAGCCATACCTTGCTCCTGCCATGTGTAGCCTTCGTCTTTAGATGTGGCATACCAAATGGTTGCCCAATACCCTGCAGTTTCAGGATGATCCATTTTAGAATACCAGATATAATACGTATCTCCCACTTTTATAATATCACTATTATCACGTCGGTTATACACACTATCTTCTCCAATACCAGTAATGTCCTGATAGGTGAATTTCACAGTCGTAGCTACAGGCTGGTTTATTTCCCTACTGCTTTCGGCAGATGTCTTTTCGGTTTTAGATTTACAGCTTACTACACTTAATGTTAGTACCGAAAATAGAATTAAAAGGTTGAGGTTGTTTTTAAGTGTTACCATTCGTTTCTGTATAAAATTTTATTAAATGCTTTTTTAATGTCTTCGACCTACGAATCAAGCTTAGAGACTAGATTCAAAATACATGACATCATATTTTTTATTTAACATAAAATATTCCCAAAGTTTATAAATGGGCTTCATGTTATTGACTGTATATTCAAATTTATTCATAATTTTATATAAGCATGTTCATTTTATTGCTGTTTATGATATTAAAATAACATAAAAGACAACTGTAATAGTATTATAGACACAACACACGTCTTAAATAATAAAAAACAACAATTTTCTTTAAAGTTGATAGCTCTATTATAACGCAATAAATGAAACATTCTAAATCTGTTTATTTTAAATAAACAGACACATTTCAGACCAGATAACCATTCATCTTGCATGGTATAACCCCTATAAATGGTGTAATTGCCTAAACAATATGCACATAAAAACTTACACTTAACACACAAAACAAATGAAAACTATAGCGATAATTGGTGGTAGTAAAGGTATTGGCAAGAGCATAGTGCACCTTATGCTAGAAAACCATAAAGTAATAAATATTAGCAGGACACCACCCGAAACGGAACACCCTAATTTAACCCATTACACATGTGATATTCTAACTGATGAATTGCCAGATTTAGAACATGTAGATAGCCTAGTCTACTGCCCAGGAAGTATAAATCTTAAACCCATTTCCAGATTAAGTTTAGACGATTTTAGGGCCGATTTTGAAGTTAATGTTTTAGGCGCGGTAAAAGCAGTTCAGAAGTATTTACCTCAACTAAAAAAAGGAGAAAATCCTTCGATATTATTATTTAGCACTGTGGCTTCTAAATTAGGCATGCCATTTCATGCGAGTGTGGCTACTTCAAAATCTGGTGTAGAAGGTTTGGTAAAATCATTAGGTGCAGAATTAGCTCCAACCATAAGAGTTAATGCTATTGCGCCTACAGTTACAGATACCGATCTTGCCTCTAAATTATTACGTAATGAAAAGATGATTGCAAGTATTACTGAACGCCATCCTTTAAAAAAGTTTTTAAATCCGGACGAAGTTGCCGCAACAGCTGCGTTTTTATTATCGGATAAAGCGGCTTCATTTTCTGGACAAATTTTCGAAATGGATTGTGGTATTGTATCTTTTAAAATATAGTTATGAATATAGTCGACAAAGCAAAACTGTACCCACGTAAATCGTCTGAGACCAAAACTCAATCGCTTTATGAGATTGAAATTAACGATATAAATAATAATCCGATTTCGCTTTCAGAATTTAAAGGAAAGTGGCTACTATTTGTAAATGTGGCTTCGGAGTGTGGCTTTACAAAGCAGTACAAAGAATTACAAACTCTAAGCGATACTTACAAAGAAAAATTAGTGGTTATTGGTTTGCCTTGCAATCAGTTTGGGCAACAAGAGCCTGGTGAAGCCTCAGAAATTCAAGAATTTTGTGCAATAAACTTTGGCGTTACTTTTTTGCTAACCGAAAAGATCGACGTCAAAGGAAGTCTGCAACATCCCTTATATACATGGTTAACCTCTAAAGAGTTAAACGGCAAAAAGAGTTCTAGTGTAAAATGGAATTTTCAGAAATATTTAGTCGATGCTAGTGGCAATTTAATAGATTACTACTATTCCATTACAAAGCCCATGAGCTCTAAAATCACTAAACATTTAAAGTAGGATCAAGACGCTTTATTAGCTTAAAACAATAGATTCTATTTCTAGTTTAAAATCTTCTGCTTTTTTGTTTCCTATTAAAAAGGCGACTTCTTCAATACCGTCCTGATCGTAGTTTGGCATATCCAATTGTCGTCCTTTATAAGTGGGATACTTCTCAGATAAAGTTAGCTGGAACGTTTCCCAACCTTCACTACTATTGAAATAATTAATATACGCATATTTATCGTCCGACTTTCTTTTTATTCTGAACTGATACGTTTTACCATCGCCCTTAACTTTAAAACTGATTTTTGAAAATCCTTTTGTGCTAACCCTATCGAAACTATATTTAACAGTAGAAAACCCGCCATTGTTTTCTAAAGAGACACGGCCTGCAAAAACGCCTTTTCCGTTTGGATCTAGAAAAAAGGAACCTGAAGATTTCCCACCCATTACGGCATCGTCTACCACCTTCCAATTATCTGTTGTACTTGTTTTATTAAAATCAAAAATAATTTCTGATGCCATAAATTTTAGTTTTATTAAAAATAATTATGTGATGAGTACGTAGTGACATCCGACTTAACCGTCGTAATATCCCAGATTTAAAAAGTCGTTTTTCGTATCGATCATCTTATCTACAAACGCCCTATTATCTTGGTAGTTCTTGTTTTTACTAAACTTTATAAAATGACCATTAGCATGAATACTAAATGTTTGAGCATTATAAATAACTAAACGGTAATACGGAATGATCCACGAATATCGGTCAAGTTTATTAGTAAAATGAACAATTATTCCTTTAGGTCTCAATTCAATATTCGCATAATTTACTGCAACCACTTCCATATTCTTAGGCTGAAGCTTCGCACTTAACTGTGAAATAACAAACCTACCAGATCCCACACCGCCGAGTTTAATCTTTTCAAGCAAAGAATACGCATCCCCTAAAATTTCTGCACTTGCTCTTGTATACTCTTTATTTGCGTGACTTGTATTAAATAACATAGTTGAGGTTTTATTTTGGTGTTGTTTAAGTGATCTAGACGACTTAATATGCGATTATTGATGCCTTAAAATTCTGGCACTTCACGTAATCTCACATAAGGATAGCTATCTATTTTCTTAAGCGAATAATAACTATTTAGGCCCGAAATGCCAACACTATTGGTGGCTTCTAAGTCGATATCGCCATTTAAAAGCGCATGGTCTGGAAGAATAAGATGTTCTATTTCTCCAACTACTAAAGTGGTACCATTGCTTATATTTAATGTTTCTTTAAATCGAAGTCCCATTTTAAAATGACTTTCTTTTACGAACGGCGCTTTAAAATTGTGAATATAATCTTCGGTAAGATGACATCTATCGAACTCAGAAATTTCAGATTCAAATTTTCCAGAGGTATAATGTGCGTTTTTTATAAATTCAGGATGAATATGATTTATGGTATATACCTGGTTTTCTTGGATATTCCTAATGGTATGTCCAACATCTTCTGTTTGGGGTCTCGTAATAAAACCTAGTAAAGCAGGATCGCTTCCTAAGTGAACTACAGAACTAAAAATCGCTAAATTGGTTTGTCCATTATTATTTATGGTTCCAATAAGATTAGCAGGTTTTATTCCTGTAACCGAGTTTATAATTTTTAATCTTGTAACACGGTCAAGATTTTCGATATCTTTTTTGCTGTAATTCATTCTTTTAAGCTAAACGGATTTGGTGTTGCATGTGTATATGTAGAGGAAAAGTTTATCGTTTACTTATTCTGTTTCCTGAGATGGCTTTCTGTCGGGAACATTTAAAACGCGTAATATCTGGATTGCGCTTTTTAAGATGTTTCTGACTTACCCCACTATTTACCCGTTTTCGCCAACGTTTAAAACTAGATTCTTTTAAATTAGCTCGCATGAGCTTAATAACGTCTTTTTCGGTTAAACTAAATTGAAACAAGATGGCTTCAAAAGGCGTACGGTCTTCCCAAGCCATTTCTATAATACGATCTAATTCTCGTTCTGTAAACTCTTTTATATCTGTAGTCATATTAAAGCTAAATTTTTTCCCAGATCTGATCTGCATTTAAATAAAAACTTCCCAAAGCATTAAAACGACACTGATCGGGAGCTATAATTGAAAGGAACGTTTCTCCATTGTCTCGCTTGTAGAGGTGGTACGTTTCACCAAGTATAGGCTCGAAATTAAATTTAGCTTCAAAAATAAGTTTGTTATACTCAAACTGTTGCATCATCGCTTCATATTCGGCTTTCAGTTCTAAATACTTCGCGCTTACTTTATGGTTAACTTTATTAATACTTCTGTTTTTCCAAGGAATATTATCTATAGCTTTAATTACCGGAGCCCCAACATTACTAGCATACGCCTTTAGTGAAGCGTCGTATTTTTTCGTATCCGGATTATAAACAACATTATCTGGTTTTTTATCTTTTGCCATATTTCACAAAACGCAGATTAGGTTAATTTTTCAAGTTTTTTCATAACCTCTTCGGCTTCATAAGCTTTCTGGTCACTCATTTTTCTGTTGGTAGTCGATAGCTTATGCGCCTCTTTTAACAGACTTTCGTACTGCGCTTGCAACTTTTCCTTTTCTGATTTCTTTTTAAATAGTCCGAACATCTAATTATTATTTAGGGTAGAAATAAATACGATTTGTAATTACATAAAGATACACAATGTGTGCCTTTAATACGAAATTGCTCATAGAAAGAACTTATATGATTTAAGGAAATATTGATTCGTTTATATGATATCCTGTCTACTTATTAAGGCTGGCACTTTCATATTAGGCATAAAACTGTTAAAAAATATTTTTTTTTATAGCTAAACGCTTGTTGCACTCAATACACGTAATTAGCAAAGTAGACCGACATTAAGCGCTTGTATATCTATGAATAAAGACATCTTAATATTAGACTGATTCAAAAGTCGTTTTCGCATTTCATCCTTATCATTTTTAACTCCAACTTACACTAGACTTACATTAGTAAACCTATGATAAACAAATATTAAACAAAAACCTGTACATTATTTTTTAGAGTAAGTTCTGAAGATTTACTAAGGACAAGAAACATGGTAAATACAGATAAAATCCGTTACAACTGTTCCGTTTCACTAGCAATAAAAAACAAAACGTTTTGTGCATTCCACCCCCAATTCGAATAAAAAAAGTGTTAAAAAACAACTCTTTTTCTGGATAATTATTTAAAAGTTTAGTAAAGTATTGAATTTCATGAATAAAAAACACGCAAACAACGAAGTGTTTTACACATAAAACGAGTATTTTAGTGCCTAAAAGTTATCCATTGTCTAAGTTAGAAGGAACTACGACTCTAAATTTAAATTTTGAGTATATTTTACCTATCGTGACTAAACATTTGTGGTAAACTAAATAAAAACGCTATGAATTGTATCATAATAGATGATGATGAATTAGCCAATGCTATTTTAGAACAATTAATTAAGAACAATCCAAACCTGACACTTGAAAGCAGTTTTTCAAGTGCCATCCAAGCTATTAAATATTTAAATAAAAATACGGTTAACCTTGTTTTTTCAGACATTAAAATGCCTGAATTAACGGGACTTGATTTTATCCGAACGTTAAAAAGCCCTCCTAAAATTATTTTAACCAGTTCAGATGAAAACTTTGCTATTGATGCTTCAAAACATAATTGTGTAGTAGATTTTCTTGTAAAGCCTATTAAACAAGAACGCTTCAATACAGCCGTGCAGAAAGCCATTAACAACATAAAATTTTGTATTAGGAGGGAAACGAGATAGACTAAAAAAAGCAACCAACTGCTTTATAGAAAATAAAAAATTTAATTATGCCCCTACTTAATAAAATTTCTAAAAATGTTTCTTTAACCTTAATTATATTAGCGATTATAGTAATGCTGGGATGGTTTTTTAACATAGACCTCTTTACGCAAATTATTCCCGGATTACCTACTATGAAATTTAATACAGCGTTTTGCTTTTTGCTCTTAGCGACTATTATTTTATTTTATGGAAAAATTAAATACAAATACGTAGCGATAACCCTAAATTTATTTCTGTTTTCAATTGCTTCCCTGACACTATTCCAAGATGTTTTTAACTCTAATTTGGGCATTGATCAGTTATTTATAAATGATTTAAAAAGTAAATCTTTAGGAAACGCACATCCCGGAAGAATGTCTATGGCCACCTCCATATGCTTTGTATTAATGAGTTTAACACTCGCTTTTTTAAATTCTTCACGGAGAAGATTAAAAATCATTTCGGCTTATCTTGCTCATTTTATATCTATTATCTCTTTTCTAGCCATCACTGCATTTTTCTTTAAAATTTCTACATTAAATAAATTAAGCTTTATCTCGTCCATGGCAATTCATACGTCAATTGCTTTTTTAATGGCAAGTATCGCCGTGTCTCTTACTATGCCATATTTAGGTTTTACTAGGTTATTTAAAGGAAAAGAATTAGGAAATTTTATGATGAGAAGACTTTTCTTCCAATTACTAGCCTCTACTCTAATCCTTTCGTTTATTGTTATTTATCTCTATCGAAGAGACGTCATGGCCGCAGATTTTGCTATAGCCATTTTAGGTGTATGTTTTATTGCTATTATTATTATAGCCCTTACGTTTACCGTAAAATTTATTAATAAATTAGAACGGGAACGATTTTCAATCCAAGAAGAATTATCTATAACCAACACCTATCTTAATGCCACTCCAGACCCCATGATTGTCCTAAACAAACAGGGCGAAATCGAGGTCGTTAATCGTTTAATGAAGGATACATTTGGTTACACTCTAGAAGAATTAGAAGGCAAGCAAATGAGCTCTCTTATCCCTGAAAGATTAAGAGAAAAGCTTAATTTACAATTAATGCAATATCTACAAGGCTGTTCAGATCGCAAGGTTAATTGTAAAGACGAAATGAATTCGTTAATGGTACAGATTCAGTTTATGCATAAAAACGGTACAGAGTTTCCTGTAGAAATGACTTTAAATTCTATTACCACTAAAAATGGCTTTGTCACATTGGTTGCATTTCGAGATATATCTAGACGTGTAAAAGCAGAAACAAAACTTGAAGTTGCAAACCACAAATTACAAGCCGCATTAGACGCCTCTATTATTGGAATTTGGGATTTAAATTTAATCGATAATTCTTTAAACTGGGACGATACTATGTTTCAGTTATATGGTATCACAGAAGACTTGGAAAAAGAGGATACTTTTGATCTTTGGAAAAACCGAATCCATCCAGAAGATGCAGATCGGATAGAATCTCAATTAACAAAAACTATTGAAGGTCAAGAAGAATACGATACCGATTATAGAGTAATTTGGCCTGACAAATCTATTCATTATATACGAGCCAAAGGGATGGTATATAAAGACACCGAAAATAATCCAATCCGAATTTTGGGTACCAATTGGGATATTACAAGGCAAAAAGAATACGAAGAAGCTTTACAGAATAGTACAAATCAGAACAAATTATTTATAGATGAAGCCCCTTCGGCTATTGCCATGTTAGATACGAATATGGTGTATTTAGCAGCTTCAAAAAAATGGTTAACAGATTACAGCTTACAAGAGGAAGTCATTGGCAAATCACATTACGATATCTTTCCTGAACTTGGAGAAGACTGGAGGAAAATATATAAAGAATGCCTTAATGGTGCAGAGAATTCTTCAGACGAAACCATGTTCGAACGTGCAGACGGATCCATACAATGGCTAACGTGGCAAATAAAACCATGGTACGAAAGCGAAAATAAAATTGGTGGCTTGTTAATATATACGGCGAACATCACCCAGTTTAAAGAAACCGTAATGGAGCGTTTAAGACTGCAAAATATGCTTGAACAGTCTAACGAAATTGCATTAATAGGTAGTTGGGAAATAGACCTAATTAAGGAAAGTATTTATTGGAGTCCTGTAACCAGAAAAATCCATGAAGTTTCAGAAGATTACACTCCTAATATGGAAGAAGCTATTAACTTCTACTTAGAAAAAGATAGACCCGTAATTTTGAAGCGCATTAACGAAGCTTTAGAAAAAGGAGAAGCATTCGATGTTGAATCTCAAATTATCACTGCAAACAACACAACAAAATGGGTTAGAAGTATTGGTAGGGCCGAACGCATTAATAATAAAAACAGAAGGGTATATGGTATTTTTCAAGACATTACAAAACTTAAAAATTACGAATCGTCTTTAATTCAGGCCAAAAAACAAGCCGAAGTTGCTAATAAATCAAAATCTGAGTTTTTAGCAAATATGAGTCATGAAATTAGAACACCGCTAAACGGCGTTATTGGCTTTACCGATTTATTAATAAAAACACCACTTTCTAAGAGTCAGGCGGAATACGTTAAAACAGTGTATAGCTCTGCAAACTTATTGTTAGATGTAATTAACGATATTCTTGATTTTTCTAAAATTGAAGCCGGAAAATTAGAACTGCACGAAGAGAAAACCGACATCTTTGAATTATGCCAACAAACCGTGGATATTATAAAATATCAGGCGGAAGAAAAGAATCTAGAAATCTTATTAGATATCGAGCCAACTATAAGTCGTTATATAGATGTAGACCCTATTAGATTAAGACAAATTTTAACCAATTTATTAAGTAATGCGGTTAAGTTTACAGAAAATGGTGAAATAGAATTAAAAATATCACGAAGCAATTTTTCTACAGAAACTAACAAAGGCACCTTTACTTTTCAAGTTAGAGATACTGGTGTGGGAATAACACCTGAAAAATTAGATAAAATCTTTGGAGCTTTCGATCAGGAAGATAGTTCTACCACTAGAAAATATGGAGGTACAGGATTAGGCCTAACCATAAGCAACAAACTATTGGCTTTAATGGATAGTAAACTTGATGTTACGAGTGAACTAAATATAGGAAGTACATTTTCTTTTAAAGTAGATTTTAAATGCCATAGTAATTCTAAACTTTCTTTTAACCTCGATAAAAAATACAATAATATTCTTGTTATTGATGATAATCAGAATAATAGAAAAATCTTACAAGACATGCTCACCGTGGCAAATTGCACCAGTGAAATTGTATCTAATGCAATTGAAGCCATAGAAAAACTAGAACAGCCTAATACATTCGACTTGCTTATTGTAGATTATCATATGCCTTATATGAATGGAATAGACTTTATTAAATATGTAAGAAACACCATTGGACTAGATCATGAAAAACTGCCAATAATGCTACTTCACAGTACTGCAGACGACAAACTTATACTAGAAGCATCTAACGAATTTAATATAAAATACACTCATACAAAACCAATCACTTTAGTACAATTATTAAGAATTATAAATCCGCACCAAAGCAAATCGAACATCATTACTAAAGATGCGGATATCGAACTACCTAAAATTATTGCAAAACACAATAGGGCTTTAAACAACATACTTGTAGCAGAAGACAATCCTGTTAATCAATTATTAGCAAAGGAATTAATAGGACAAATAATCCCAGAGGCCAATATAGTAATTGCTAACAATGGAAAGGAAGCCGTAGAATTTTATAAAAAACACAAATTTGATTTAATTTTCATGGACATTCAAATGCCAGAAATTAGCGGGATTGAAGCCACACAAATTATAAGAAAACTAGAAAAAGAAGATGAACATATTCTAATTATAGCATTAACTGCCAGAGTGTTTAAAGAAGAAAAAGATATCTGTATTGAGGCAGGAATGGACGATTATCTTACAAAACCTATACGCTTTAAAACACTTCAGAATTTATTAAAAAACTATACCAATGAAGGTATACAATAAGCTTTACCCTATTTTATTAAACTAATAATACATGCCCGAGACAAAAATTATTCTTATAGAACCAAATTTAAAAGATGCAGAAGACTTTTTAAATATTGGAAAAGAAAATAATTGGAAAGTAACCCATTTAACTAATAGCTTTAAGGCGCTTCAAATTGTAAAGAATGAAGCCGATTCTAATTGGTTACTTCTGGCATCTGATTTTTCAGAGCCACTAAAACCTGCACAACTTAAAAGTTATTTAAACGATATAAAAACTAGCCGAACACACGTTATTGAAATTAAAACGGCTAACAACGAAGAACTTAATTCTAATATAGTACAGCTTTCAAAACCTTTTAATGCTACGACTGTAGAGGCTATAAATTACCATTTAAAGGTGTCTGCAAATTTGTTGAAACCTCAGCCTTATTCATTAACGTACTTAAACGAACTTTCTAATAACGATGAGACATTTATAAAAAAAATATTGAAAACTTTTGTACTCACTGTAGGAGAGAAAATGGACGAAATGGAAACCTTAGCGGTTAACGAGAACACAGACATAAATGCCATTAAAGAAATTTCGCATACAGTAAAACCTTCTTTTGAGATGTTAATTAATCATACCGGTAAAGAATTGTGCCAAGCTATACTTAATAATGGTGCTCCAGAAGATAAAATGTCTTCTTACGTCTTAGCTTTAAAAGAAGAATATAAAAAAATAGTAATCTCAATTTCTAAAGATTACCCTAATCTTTTAGACGCATAAAATAAGATTAGGGCTTATACTACATCTATTTTAGCATATGCTTTACCTTTTGAGTTTAGTAAAGTTGGCTACAAAATTGTTCTGGCTTTAAACAAAAGCTAAAAAACTCTATGAATATATATTCATAGAGTTTAAATAATTAACACAAAATACTGTCTACTAATTCTGTTTGGGTTTTACAAGTGTTTGTACCGTTACTTAATTTGCAGGATTTAATCTGTTTATAGCAGTTATAACACCACCTTCAACCTCTAGACCTTGCGTAGCTGTAGCAGTAGCGACATCAATATTATAAACAAAACTTCCTGTGTTTGTTGTAATACCTACGTATGCAGTTGTTTTATCTTCAGAAATATAAGTACTTCTAGATGTTACAACTACAATATCCTCTACATTAGGCGTACCGGTTACCATAGTTAGGGTTTCGCTATAAAGATCTACGATAGCGTATTCTTTTCCAGTGGTGTAAGCACCTCTATTAGCAACGTCCTCAAGATTAAGTAATAATTTTCCGTTACCTAAATACATCTGTGTTGTGGCATATTTCCCTCCTGTAGCCTCTTCAATATTAAAATAGAACGTATCAAATTCTGTTGCTCCACTTTTTATTCTAGTAATTGCTGAAGGTTTTGTTGACACAAAATCTCCATTAAATGTTGCAATAGATGATGAAAGCGCATACGTATCTCCTAATTCATCAACTGCTAAACCACTTGTAAAGTAACGTCCTATAAAACTTGTACGGTCGTCATGAATTGTTTTTTCATAAGCCATTTCAGGATAAGAGAAAACTGCAATATTGGCTTCGTCTGGATACAATGTACCATTTCTATCGTCGCCTGTTCCTTTTATAGTATAATAGGGTAAATAGACTTTGTTACCAACCTGAGTAATCCATGTAAAGAAAGCAATCTCTCCGTTTTCCTTAGCCGCCAATTCTTGTGTATTAATCTGACCTTCAGCAACGAATTGAGAAATTTGGGTATCTAAACTGTACCAATACGCCGTTGGATCGTCCGAACTTCTGGAGATTTTCATTAATAAAATATCATTATCAACAGGAGCGAACGCTTGAACGGTTTCCGATTGAAAATCTGATAATTTATCTAAAGATCCTGTATCATTTAATTGATACGTTGTTACAGCTCCAGGGTTCCCTTGCCCGTAAAGCATACTAAAAAACTTATTATTACTAGTAACATAATATCTATACGTTCCATCTTGCTCCAGTCCATTTCCAACGGTAGAGATAGAACCTTGGGTTAGGTCGTCTGCTGTAAGAATATAATCTGCTACACCTTCCGATGCCGTTGGTGTAGCCGTAATTATGTATTTCGCCTCTGCGCTTTCAGATCCTTCCTCAGGACTTGAATTGTCATCACTACTACATGATGTAAATAATGCGATTCCGGCAAATACACTAAAAAGAATGTGTGTGTTTTTCATTGTAAATAATTTATTAATTTGAAAAGATTTCTATGTAATTTGAATTTAATTTTTGAAGCTTGTTATAGGTCAGGAAAACGAAGCCAACAGCGGTATATTAAAAAAAAGTATATTTTATTTTCCCCGTAAAACTCCGTCCTGGTTTTTGCAGACTAAAATTATCATATAAGGTTTCGTCTAGTAGGTTCCTGCACTCTAGGGTAAACTGAAGTTTTTTATTAAAAGAATACGTTGCAGTTAAGTCGTGCGAAATCTGATCTGGAATATCTAGCTTACTACTATTGCTACCTAAACTTGGCCAATACAGGTAAAAAGAGTGTACATACAATGCGTTATAACCGATACTTAGGTGTCCGTTGTTTTTTCCAATATTAAAAAAATTATAACTTACATCTGCATTACCATACAAATAAGGCATGTTTGGAATTCTATCTTTATAAACAATGCTAACAACCGTTTGGTTTTCTTCATATTTAGTATTATTACGAAGGTTTTGGTAGGTTACGTTCGCACCAATAATTAAACGATTATCCAGATGATATCTTACTTCTGCTTCTATACCTGCGCTAGTTACACCTCCTAGATTATCCATAGTAGTTGTGGCCTGATTTGGACTAAACTTTTCGCGAATAAAATCGTCTGCATCGCGGTAAAATCCACTTGTATTAATAGTGAACTGATGTTTTTTATTAATGTAAAACCAATAGCTAAGACCTAAATTATAATTACTACTATTTTCGGGTTTTAGATACTTATTCCCCTCCAGATTTACTTCATCACCAAAAATTTCATTGGCTTCAGGTAAGCGATAGCTTTCTTCGAAAGAAGCTTTAACTTGGAAATTTTCGTTAATAAAATGCGTTAAAGCAATTCCGTATCCCGTAGCATGAAATTTGTCTGTGTAATCGGTGTAAGCAATATCTCCATAATTTCCCGTAGGATTATAAGAATCGGCAAATGTGTTTTGCTGAAAGTATTGCTTTATAAACACAGAGGCATTCCAATTAGTTCTCTTATAATCGAATCCTAAACCAGTTATATTCTTTTTATTTTTTTTAGGCTGTTCGTAAATTTCATTGTCGGGATTCAATTCATTATGTCCAACTCGATTAAACGTATTAAAGGTATTACTAAGCACTACACTACTATGCTCATTAATGTTATAACTTAAATTTGCTGTAGAAATACCTGCGTTATTTTTGTATTTATATAAAGAATATGAGCGCTCTCCTCCTGCACCTTCATATTGTTTGTAATCTCCAAACCAATTATATCGTCGATTTACTGTATCTATATTTTTCTCTTGTCCTAGATTAATGTTTGCACTAAATTTCAGACTCAAATCTTTAATAATAAAGTCGTCTTTCTTATACTTTACACTAGGCATAATTATGTTTCCTCTGGTATGCCATTTTCCGAAAACACTAACAATTCTGGCGCCTGTTTGTATTTCTTTATAGTTTTGACCTAATGTGATTCCAAACAGCAACTCGTCTGCGAACTTTTTGTTTACTACTCCCATATTAAAAATTACAGTTTCGTTGTGGTAAGTATCATGAAAACGCTCGACTGTTTGATCTGGAAAATACTCTCCAGTATTTAAATCTGCTACATCTACATTCACTTTATAATTATTATCTGAATAATTTTGAAATGCATTTACCTGAGCGACAAAACCAGATTTAGCCACATAAATCGCATTTACGGTAGATCGATGTGTATTAAATGAACCATAAGAATATGAAGCTTCTAGGTGGTTTTTTGTGTAGGTATTAGTGATTATATTCACAGCACCGCCTAGCGCATCTGCTCCAAGACCTACAGGCACAACACCTTTGTACACCTCGATCCGTTCTGCCATGTTTATTGGAATATTGTTGATTTGAAACGATGACCCGAAGTTATCCATAGGAACACCGTCTATAAAAAATCGCACTTGATTTCCTTTAAATCCGTTAAGAGAGAAGCTCATTTGAGAGCCTACACCTCCACTTTCACGGACTCGGACACCAGAAACACGATCTAAGGCATGTCCTAAATCCAAGGAGGTATTATGCAGTTTTTCGGCGTCTACAACGCTTACATTAAATGCTTTCTCTTTTACTTTCTGAATTTGACTCTTTCCAGTAACAAGAACTTCCTCTAACTCGGTATTTGAAGCCTTTAAAGCAAACGATAAGCTTTTACTTTCTCCTTGTTTTATATTAAAAGTGCTTTGTGTTGTTTTAAAACCTAAATAAGATATTAATAAGGTATACTCTCCGTTGTACTCTCCAAAAAAGGTAAAAATTCCATTCTGATCTGTAACCACCCCTTGATTGGTTTCTTTAATAATTACTGTCGCTCCTAAAATGGCTTTATTATTATCGTCGACAACCACACCAGTCACGATCCCTTGGGTAGACTGTGCTATGCTAAAAAGTGAAAACAAACAGAAATTAAAAGTAAGAAATATGTTTTGTATTTGCATTTTAAATTTATATTATTCTTATTTAGTCTAAATACTAATAAAATGCAAACTTATGTTTTACCATCTTCTGAAAGCATACGCAAAACGGATAAAAACCTACGTGAAACGGAATACATTAATTATGGAAATTCACTTAAAAAATGAATTCCTTGGTAAGAATAAAACGGCCCTAGAACTCCCCTAATCACAATTAAACAACTATTTACACAATTAAAAACTTAACTACCCTCTACAACATCAGTCCACATATTTAAAAAACAGTTTTTTATACTGTTTTCTTTTTTAATTTAAACACAACTGCAAGTGCTGTTAATGAAAGTAATATCCAAAAAATATCCATTACAAAAATTTGTGTGTATCCTTTTTGCCAAGTGACCCAAAACCAGTTTCCAGAAACAAATCCATTAGCAACAGGAACAAAAAATCCTAAAACACTACCTAATATTAAGGACGTCTTATTGGTGAAATAATTATCTTTTTTAATTATAAAAATGGTACTTAAAGCCAACCAACCATAGAAGAATACATTATATATTAATACTTTTTTTCCGCCTTCAAAATCATCTCCAAAACACTTTACAACTATAAAGATTAATGCTGTTATTGGATAGATACTTAAACAAATGGCCATATAAATATGCACTAACCAACTGTTGAATTTTTGTTTATACACAGGCACATTACTCTTATCACGAGCAACTAGCCAAATTAAAACTCCAGAGATAATAACAAAGCAAGTAATAAGCCCCAGTACAAAGTTAATTAACTTCATACCATAGCCTCCGTAATCGCCAAAATGCAAGCGTTTTAAAATATTTGTAGAACCTTCTAAATAAGATGTTTTTGCATACGGATCTTTTTCATCTACTACACTGCCATCTCTAGCGTTAAAAGTGACATAGCCACTAGTTAAAAGTTTATCGTTATAAAAAGGAGAGCCTTTAACCTTGACATGCATATTTTTATCTCCATAGTTAAAAATCTGGAGACCATTAATCTTAATCTCGGGCCACTTTTGTTTAGTTTTTGCAACCAAATCGTTAAAAGAAACAGAGGTATCTAATGCTTCACCTTTTAATTTGTATTCTATAATTTTTTCTGCACTTACTGCCTCTTTAAAACCTTTAGAATCGTTTTTAAATAACACAGATTCTATTGGAGGAAGCATAATACTGTATCCAATAATTAAATATGCTCCAGTTACGGCGAACATAAATTGAAAAGGAAGACCTATAATCCCTAAAGACACATGTGCATCTGTCCAAATTGTTTTCCATTTGGTATTGGGTCTAAAAACATAAAAACTAGATATTATTTTTTTCCAATGTACTATAACACCAGTAAGTATGGCAAAAAGGAAGAAAAAGGCAACAAGACCAGCCAATACATATCCCGATTGACCAATAAGATTCAGTTGTGCAAAAAAATGTAGTCTATAAAAAAACTCACCTAGCGTATAAGATTCGGCATATTTTTCGGTTTTATAAGTAGAAAGATTGGTTACAAAAAAATTCCGTCGTCCTCTCCTTTTAGTGACTTTCTTGTTCTTTGGAGGCGATATAAGTGTCGATGCCATCTGGCCTTCAATACGCTGATTAAATGACACATCTCTATTTCTTAATTCATGATCTCCTTCTAGAGATTTTAATAAACTGTCAAAATCGACTTCACTAAAATAATTATCGGTAACGGGCTCGTTTCGTTCCCAAGCAATAATTTCATCCCTTAAAAAAGAGATAGACCCCGTAAAAAAAATAACATACAACGCAGCACTAATAATTATACCACTAATAGTATGTGTATGAAACATAATATTATATACTCTTTTAGACATAAAGACTATTTGTTAAATAATGAAAGGTTGTTTGTAACAGATAAGTGCATAAAACACAAGACTTATGAGCAAGTAAATGCCCCATATTTTTAATCCGTTTTTTGCTAAAAAAGAAATAATAAAAAGGGCCGTCCAAAGGATAAAACCTGCAAAACGAACGGTTATTAGCGCATTAGGGACATCCCACCATACAACTAAAAACATATGAAATACTTCGGTAACCAAGTAACCACCAATAAAACCTGCGGTTATTTTAATTACGCGTTGCAAGGGCGAGGATAAATGTTTTTTATTTGCTGGCATATTTAATTAAGAAAGGTATATTTCAATTCCGAGAGAAAGAATTGTGATTAGTATTACAGTAGAAAGTTTAAAAAAACGAAGAGGTGCTACCAATACCACTAAACTAGCAACGGTCATTAAAATGACTAGAAAAGAGAACACTCCTGCCCCAATTCCTAAATCTATTATACAAAGTATCATACTCACTAACAGGAAACATCCAGCACTGTATTTACTAATTTGTACATTTTCGTTTATCCTCTTTTGGAATTCTAGTTTAAGTAATAATGGCGCACGTTTACTCGTGCTATACAACATGTAAAAACCTAGTAAAGCAAAACTTGAAGCTAAAGTGATCATGGAATCTTTAAAATTATTGAAATGATTTTTTATAAAAACAGCTCTTACATTTACAATTAGTTGAAGTTTACAACAGAAGTAATAATTCTGAACTTTTCTGAATACGCCTCTTCTAAAACTTCCTCTTTTTGGAAAGCCTCAAACACATGCTGTCCTTCTGATTCAGGTGTAAAAGAAATGATTCCTAATACATTGGTATTTATTATTGGTAGCAGGCCATTTGGAGCAAAAACTTTTACTGCGGTCTCTGGCAATACTTTCCCATTAGACACTAATATCATTGAAATTTGTTTTGTGTTATGCGTATCTGTTTTATACATACACAACACATTTCCTAAAGGCATTTCTTGAGAGCTTATTTCCTTATTTTGTTCACCCACAGTAACCTTAACAGACGTATTAAATTTGTATTGGGTATTCTTAATTATCGTTGAAACAGTATGATGGATAGACACATAATAGTGCCCTTGAATTAAAGGCGTGAAAAATGCTGTATAGTAATAGTCGTGACCACTTCTTACATCAAGCTTCTCTTGCATTCCATTAGGTAGCGTTAACCAAAGTGTGAATTCTTTTGTGTCTGACCACCAATCTTCAATACGCTCTTTTTTTAAATCTTCCGGTTCGGCATAAAAAATAGTAATGTTTTGAGGTTTTCCTAATTCCCCTTTGTCTTTGGTTTCTATAAATAGCGCATGAGCAAACATGTTAGTAGTATAAACACAAAAAAACAGAAGCCTAAATAGTGATTTTATTAATTTCATTTTAAGTCGAATTACACTATTAATTATATTAAGTCTAAATAAATATAAATTCAAAATTATTATATTTTTAAGCCGTTTAATTTACGCTAAACGGAATATTTTATACGCGAAACGGAGCATTACGAGAAGTTACGTAAAATAATACTTTTTGTTTATTTAGATTAAATATAAATAATATACATTTGCTAAACCGACAAAAAACCGATTGATAAATGTGTAAAACAGGGTCATGATAAACAGTGTAATAATTGAAAACAATAATGAAACCATTTTCGATAAGACCCCAGATATTGCTGAGATAGACGAATGTGGGACTCAAGATTTTTATACCTCATTTATAGATAGAACATATAATGGATGGTACAAAGAGCAAATATTTGATAATTTTAAAATTGGCTATGGTGCTTTAAATGGAGCTAATAAAAAAAGAATAAAATTCAGTTTTAACCAAGAAACTATTGGGATGATTTTTATTTTAAAAGGAGCTTTAAGCATGAATGTTAATAACGCTTTATACACCAATCATTTCGAAACCAACGAGCATAATATATTTTATTACACAAGTGCAAATGATGTCATTGAAATTACAGATAATACCGTATCAATAGTTCGTATAAATTTTTCGGTTAACTTTTTCAATCAGTTTTTACCTGCAGATCATAAATTTGAGAACTTCAGAAAACAAATTAAGCGTAACAAAAGCCGAACGCTTGAAAAACAAAATTATCAAATTACCCCACAAATGCATTTAATCATTGATAATATTCTTCATTCCAAACGCAAAGGGTTTTACAGAAAAATTAATATGAATGCTTTAGTCTTCGAACTGTTGCTACTGCAATTAGATATGTTTAATCAAGGTATCCAAAAAGATATACATATTTGCGATACCAAAAAGATTATTAGGATTAAAGAATATTTAGACTACCACTACACACAGCCTATGACCTTAGAGTTTTTATGCAAAAAATTCGGAACTAATGAATTTGCTTTAAAAAAAGGATTTAAGTCTACTTTTGGCAACACTGTTTTTGGATATATATCGGATTTAAAAATGCACAAAGCCAGAAATTTGTTAATCGAAAATAAGATCTCTATTGGAGATGTCTCCGAAGTAATTGGCTATAAAAACGCACAACATTTTTCTACAGCATTTAAAAAGAAATTTGGACTTACACCTAGCAAATTTATTAGCAGTAACCCTAAGGATATTTAATTATTATGCGTTTAACAAGCTCTTGTTTATTCCTTTATAAAATCTTTTTTAAAACGTGTAAACTCATTTAAATCAGAATTATTAATTAAGGTCTTACGTCCGTTTTCCTTAACCAACTGAAAACTATCATACAAGCTTCCCATAGTGGTATAAGCATTGTATTTTAGAGTATCATTATCTATCGTAATAATTTGAAATAGTTGCGTAAACTCGCCGCGTTTAACCATCCAATTTTTATCTTGAGATTCATACATTTTTGGTCCGCTTACTGAAACGGAATAGATTGCTCCTGCATCTTCCACAATTGTTTTCCCAGTTGTTTCGTTTGTATCGTATCCTCTTGCATATGTATGATCGTGCCCCTGAAGTACTAAATCTACTTTATATTTATCGATTAAAGGTTTTATAGCTTCTCTTAACTTGGTGTTGTCTCTCCCCTTAGCAGTAGAGAACACTGGGTGATGCATTGTAATGGCAACCCATTTTTTGTCGTTCGATTGTAAAACAGAGTCTAACCATTTTACTTGAGCATCTCTAGAAGTATCATCATTGCCTAAACTCTGAGAGTCTAAAGATATAAGTTTTAGATTCTGATAATCGAGTGTGTAGCACGTTTCTATTACTGCTTCTGTGGGGCCATTTTGTGGTAAATTAAATTGAGGTCGCCACAGACTAGATAATTTTGTTCTATCCTTCGTCTTATCGTATTCATGATTGCCCGGAGTCATAACACTAGGTACTGTTGCATGTATAAAACTTCCTGCATAAAACCATTCTCCCCACTCACGATCAGATTCGCTATGATTAATTAGATCTCCTGCGTGTAACATAAAATCTACTTCTGGCAACATTTTATAAGATTTACGAATTACTCTAGACCACATAGATTTTACATCATTTTGTGCATCTCCAAAATAAATAAAGCTGAAGGCATCATTTTTATTCTTCGAAGGCATTTTAATTTGAAACCATTCACTCCAAGTATCGTCGTTTGTTTGACCATCACCTACGCGATATACATAAGTTGCCCCAGGTTTTAAGTCTGTTACTGTAACGGAATGATACGCCGCTTGAACTAACGGCTCCTTATCTCGAACATTTTCTAAATCCAAAAATTCTGTCTTTGCAGAAACTCGGGTGACATTATTATTCAATAAAAAATCGGGTCCATGCGTTTCTTCCGCCATTTCAACATAGGCCGTGTCTATATCTTGATCTGTTCGCCAATTTATTGCCACACTATGTCGCGGATCTTCAGTTAAATTAAGGATAATGCGATCTGGTGTTTTAGACGGGAAAATTAATTTATGAGCCGGGACATGAGACAACGATGAATAATGCGAATGGCCATGCGCTTCTGTTTGTTTAATTTCATTTGTTTCATGCTTCACTTTGCATGAAATAAAAAGTAATGCGATAGAAAAAAGTAATCCAGTTGTTTTCATATTATTTATTATTATATAATATTTAGAGCGTGAAAAAATTAAGCTTTTAGAGAAAATGGTTAGTAAAAAAGAACCCTACAAATACTAAGTACCCATAGAGTCCTAATCAAATAACAAAACAAAAAAATTAATTTCTATAACCTTTCATATTCAAATAATCTAGAAGTTGCTGCGGATGATCTGTTTGAATTACATTAATATATTTCTTATCAAAGCACTTTTCAAAGCCAGAGTATTTTTCCACTGTTTCCATATCGTCATAATCTCCTAAGGCATTTACCCAAACTCGCATTCCTTTATCGAAAGCTTTTTTTAATAAGCTATCGGTATAAAATCTGTCGTCTACCTGGATGACTGTGATGTAATTGTATTTCAAGATATTTTCTACATCTTCGGCAGAATATGCTCTTGGCATAATTTTGACATTAGGATTTATAGCGTGAATTTTTGGAGCTTTTGTGTAGTCATACAAATAAAAAATAACCTCTTTTTCTACTTGATACTTTTCAATGAGTTTGAATGCAGTCTTAGCACCACGTTCTGATAACGATTTAAAATCTAGATCTAAGAATATTTTCCCTTTGGTAAACTGAAAAACTTCTGCTAAAGTCAGAATTTTTTGATCTGTAATACTATCATCTATTTTTAGTTTTAAGTTCTTTAAATCTTTCCATTCTAAATCTTTAACAAGGCCTGTACCATTAGTAGATCGATCGATACTACTATCGTGCATAATAATTAGCCTCCCATCTTTAGTTTCTCTAACATCTATTTCGACTATATCGACACCTATCCTGATCGCTTCATTTATAGCTTCAACAGAATTTTCTGGATATTTGTCATGAACTGCTCTATGAGCAACAGCCATAACATAGTCTTGATTATTATAGTTGGTAATTAAACTATCTAACTTTGTATTTTGTGCATAACTTGTTAAGCTTATAATCGTTATAACTAACAAAAAAAGTATATTATTTTTCATTCTAGTATCCTGTATTTTGTGGAAATTCAACATCACTTAAATCTATTTGGGCTTGAGGTATCGGTCTTAAAACATGATAATTTTTAATGTTTTTCGATCCATTTGGGTTATAATTTTTTACTCGTTCTTCTAGTTTACCTGTTCTAACTAAATCCATCCAACGCATGGCTTCACCTCCCAACTCTCTAGCCCTTTCGTCTAAAATAAAATCGAGAGTAACATCACTTGCAGTGACCAGAGATAACTGCGTATTAGGTTTCGCGGCTCTTTCCCGAACTGTGTTAATATAATTTACTGCTTCTGCTTGTTTACCTTGGAAAAACAAAGCTTCCGCGACTAACAAATACGTATCTGACAAACGACTCACGAAAAAGTCTCTAAATCCAGCTTGATCCTGAAAACTCGCTCGAGTTGGATCATCGTGTTTTTTCATGCCCCAGTGCATTTTATCTATATTTGGTGCTATTTTAGAGTATGTCCCATCTTCTGCTTCCCATATTACAGTATCTCCTATGGCCATACCATCGGGTATTGATTCTGCATTGTTATAGGTCCATGTATATCTAAAGGTTTCATCGAAACGGGCATCATTCTTTTCAAATAAAGTTCTAAAAAATTCTGTAGGTCTAAATCTTGTATATGGTCTCCCTCCCTGAGTAACATCTCGGCTTAAACCAGGGAATTGATCGTAAGCGGGAGTAAAAAATAAATGGCCTTGATTACCACTTCCGTTGCTTAATGGATCTGTACCGTATTGCACAGAAAAAATAATCTCACTATTCACTTGATTGTTATAATCGAAAACCTCTTCATAAGTATTTAATAACTGATATGGCCCTTGTTCTATAAGTTCCATTCCATTTTTTTCGGCAGATGCATAATCTTTCATTAGTAAATTAATCTTCACTAATTGATGAAGCGCAGCGCCTTTTGTCACACGACCTATGTCTGAAGATGTCCAATCTAAATTATCAATCGCAAATTCGGTATCTGCTTTCATGAACTCCCAAATCATCTCTTTAGACGTTCTCACACCATCTGTTTCTACCCCTTTCGTTTCGGTTTGTTTTAAAACAACATCTCCAAATTGCAGGGTTAACCAGTAATAGTAATGTGCTCTTAAAAATCTAACCTCTGCTTTAAATGTAGTTTTTTTAGCTTCAGATAAATCTGCTACAGCATCTATGCGTTCTAAAACAGTATTGGCTGCATTAATTCCTAAATAACAATCTGTCCAAAGATTGTTTATATAACTCATGGATGAATTAAGCTCGGACGTATACATATCCATGGCTTTGTAACCACCATCTTTTCCATGTCTAAATAAATCTGTACCAAACGTGGTAAGTGTAAATCCTGTTTGAGATCCGTATATATCTCTTAGAAGAGAGTAAGTTCCATTAACTCCATTTTCTATTCCTGTAGCCGTTTTATAAATAACATCTGGTGTGGCTTCAGAAATAGGTTCTTCTTCTAAGCTACATGAGGTTGTAATTAAAAACAAACCGAAAGTTAGTAATACAACGTTTTTAAATTCTTTTTTCATTTTTAGGTCAGTTAAAAGGTTAAATTTAATCCCATTGAAATGGTTTTAATAGAAGGATATAAGGCTCTTTCACCATTCGATTCGAATTCCGGATCTAAACCATTATAAGATGTGAAAGTGAAAGGATTATCGGCCGTAACATTAAAGGTTAATTCTCTTATTTTTAATTTTTCCAATATCGGACTTGGTAAAGCATAGCTTAATACTATATTACGAACACGCACAAAACTCACATCTTTGTAGGCCAAAGTAGAGCCTAGATATACACTTTCCTGACTAACATTAGGTCTAGGATTTTCGTTTGTCGGGTTTTCTGGCGTCCAGTAATCCACATCTAAGTTGTTATACCTTCCTGCTAACCTGTTATTATTGCCATACCATTCCGAATAGGTTTTAACATTCTGTCTTGTATATAAAACAAATGAAAATCCAAATCCTTTATAGTATAATCTATTGGTTAAACCTCCAATCCAATCTGGAGTAGACGATCCTAAAATCACACGATCATCGGCGTTAATTACACCATCCTCATTTACATCTTGCACTTTAATTTGCCCTGGTTCGAAACCATAACTTGAGGCAAGTTCGGCTTCGTCTAATTGCCAAATGCCTAGTTTGTTATAATCGTAGAAGACATTTATAGGATTTCCTAAAAACCATTCGTTTCCTATATCGTCTGTACCATCGCCATATAACTCGGTAATTTTATTGGTGTTTTTAGAGAAGTTTAAATCTATATTCCAATTAAAATCTGCTGTGCTTATTATATTATTAATAGATAAGCTAGCTTCAATTCCTTTATTTTGTGTAGAACCAATGTTTTCTAAGACGGTAGAGAATCCTGAGCTAGAAGGTAAACTACGAGGCAACAAAAGATCGTCTGTATTTGCTACGTAATAATTAACAGAACCACTTAACCTTTGTTTCCATAACTGAAAATCTAAACCTACATTGAGTTGTTTCGTTGTTTCCCATGTTAAATTAGGATTAGACACAGAATTAGGGATAAAACCAATCACGCCATTATCGCCAAACATATATTGCTTTTTTTCTAATACACTAAAGGTCTGATACGGATCGATTCCAGTATTACCGGTTTCCCCATAACTTACTCTAAATTTTAAATCGGAAATCACATTCTTTGAAACATTATCAAAAAATGCTTCTTCAGACACTCTCCAAGCTATGGCCGCAGAAGGAAAAAAGCCCCATTTATTACCTTCGGAAAATCTTGAAGATCCATCGGCTCTTGCTGTAGCAGTAAAAAGATATCTGTCGTCGTACTGATAGTTAATTCTACCCGTAAAAGACACTAAATCCCAATCTTTATAATTACTACCTACACTAGATACTTCTCCTGCAGTGGCTAAATTGTGATAGCCTTGAGAATCGTAAGGTAAATTTTTAACATTGCTGTAATTTGTTTTGGAAGTTTGTGTTTGAAAACTTTGAACTCCAGTAGCCGTAAACTGATGTTTCTCACCAAACGTATTTGAGTAGTTCAAAATATTTTCAATAGTAAACGAAAAGGTATCAGAATCGCTTATTCCCGCAGAAGATAAACCACCCTGATTATTTGTGGTCTCACTGCCATAAAAATAACCCCGATTTCCAATTTCTAAATCTGGACCAATATTTAATCTATAACTTAAATGATCGTTAAATTCATATTCCCCATAAATACTTGCAAATACATGAGTGACATATCTTTCATCTAAAGAGTTTGCTAAATCCGATAATGGATTTACTCTTTGGCTTTCATCATTTGTAGGTCTGTAACGTATAGAACCATCGTCGTTATAAGCAACCCCTAGCGGACTTAATCTTAAAACGTTATCATACAAATCGTTCTGAACCACATTTTGTTTAGAACGACTTAAGAAAGACGACACGCCAACTTTGAATGCATTAACTTTATGATCTAAATTAATTCTGATTGAACCTCTTTGATAATCGGCATTATCCACAACTCCGCTTTCTTGATAAAAGTTTAAAGATGTAGCAAATTGGGTATTTTCTTTACCACCCGTAATTGATAACTGATAGTTTTCTTTATTCCCCGGATGGTAAATAAAATCTTGCCAATCTGTATCTGTACCGTTCTCTATCGATGCTAACGCGATATTATCAAAAATGTCTTCGTCGTCAGGATAATTACCATTTGCGGTTACAGTTCGGTTTGCTTCTCTTCTTAACTGTGCAAATTCTTCTCCATTCATTAAATCCAAACTATTTATAGGCGTTGTAATCCCATAATACGTACTAAACGTTGTTCTAGTCTCTCCCGATTTTCCACGTTTGGTTGTAATTAAAATGACACCGTTGGAGGCTCTAGAGCCATAAATAGCAGTTGCAGAAGCATCTTTAAGCACTTCCATTGAAGCAATATCATTCGGGTTAATATCGTCGAACCCTGTATTTAAAGGAATACCATCTAACACGATTAACGGATTATTATTTGCGCCTATAGAATTATCTCCACGGATACTAATATTAACAGAACTACCTGGTTCGTTACTCGAATTAAATACATCGACTCCTGCTACTTTCCCTTTAATTGCACTTAAAGGGTTTGAAACTGGAATTTCCGAAAAATCCTTTTCATTAACAGAAGCTACGGCCCCAGTAACATCTCTTTTCTTCTGTTTACCATATCCAATAACAAGAATTTCGTTAAGCCCCGTGATATTCTCGATCATTCGAACCTGAATATACGACGAAGCCTTAATTTCTTTTTTGTTGTAACCTATATGCGTAAATACAAGTATGTCGTTAACCGCATTGATTTCCAATTCAAATTTTCCATCAAAATCTGTTATGGTTCCGGTTTGCGTTCCCTTTAACAATACATCTACTCCAGGAAGTGGCATATTATTTTCGTCGGTAACTAAACCTCTGCTTAAAAAGGGTACTTCTAATTCATTTTGTTTTTTAATTCTTACAGAAACTGTATTATTAGATATACTGTAATCGATGTTCATTTGAACCACGAGTTGATTCAAAACATTAGAAACATTGGTTATTTTATTAGAATACGAAATGGTATTTTTAATGTCTCTAACCTCATCAGGAAATATAAAATTTAAAGACGTTTGGTTTTCTATAGATTCGAAAACTTCAATAATAGTTGCGTCTTGTATGTTTAACACAACCTTTATTTGATTTAAATTAATTGGATTTAATGGTTTTGCATTTGAAATTTGAAAACAACAAATCAAGAATAGAACAATTCCGAATTGCAGTCGTTTTATACTTTTTTTTGAAACAAAATACATATTTTGAATATATTTGATATTAAATTAATTTTCACAGATTAGTTTTTTACTACTGCTCGATACGGATTGCACTCCTTATCGGGCTTTTTTTTAGGTCTTATTTTTACATAGGCGTTATTATTTACAGGGTTTAGCTATAGCTTCTATATGCTGATTATCTAGATACTTAAATTCTATATCATAAATAAAATGTAAACTCTCCAGAATATCTTCTAGAGATTTATTCTTGTACGTCCCGCTAATGGTACATTCGGAGTACGTTTTAGATGTGATTTTTATGCTCTTATCGTATTTCTGATTCAGCATATTAACCACTTCTTCCAAATTCGCCTGATTAAAAACTAAGGCACCTTCCATCCAAGTGGTGTAATCTCTAGCCTGCACAGTTTCTTTAATTAAACCGTTGGTATGTTGTGAAAGTTTTACTCTTTCATTTTTAATTAAAGTCAGCGTGTTTTTAGGATTGCTGTTATCGGTCACTTTTACCTTACCGGTACTAACGGTAACAGAAGGCGTAACATTTTCATAATTGGACACGACAAATTCAGTCCCTAAAACTTTTGTTTCGAAAGCTTGAGATGTTACGATAAATGGTTTTTCGGGATTAGATTTTATTTTAAAAAAGGCTTCTCCTTCTAGGGTTACCTCTCTAGTGTTATTAGCAAAAGTTTCCGGGTACTTTAACGTACTTCCAGAATTTAAATACACTACCGAAGAATCGGCTAAAAGCACTTTTGTTTGCTCGCCTCTCTCGGCAACGACTTCTATAAGTTTAGAGTCTACTTGTATTATATTAAAAAGGATAGAGGCTGTAATACATAATAAAACCGCAGCAGCTATATTTCTAAAATTAAAGACTGAAGCTTTTCTCTTATCTTTTAAAATATTTGAATAAATCCTATTCTTTACACCTAAATTGAACTTAATATCGTTCTCACTTAAGCCCCCTTTTTGAAAACCATCTAGATAACTTTCTACTACGAATGATTCTCGCTCGGAGGTTTTATTTTTAGCGTAACGATTAAGCAAATCATTAAATTCATATTCGGTCATAAGTACTCGGTTTATTACTAAGTACCTATTTTTAAAAATACACCTACGCTATTTTTAATGCTTAACGATTGCTTAAAGTCTTTAACTCTGAATTAACTTTAATGTAGTATTGAGTAATGATGAATTAAGATTAGCATCGAAATTTTTAAATTAAGATCGGAGTTTGATCTCAATATTCTTAACGCTTTGTAAATCTGATTTTCTACGGTACTTACAGATATATTTAACCGACTAGCAATTTCTTTTGGAGCAATATCTTCATAGTATCGGAGTTTAAAAATCTCTTTACATTTTAAAGGAAGTTTTTCGTCAATAATGGTGCTAATAAGACTTAACGTTTTTTCATCGTAATTTAAATCTGCGGGAAGATCGTCGTGTAAAAATAAAGATTCGATGTGCTCTAAATCTACAGAGGTAATTTTTCGCTTTTTTAATTCATTAACACATTGATACTTTACGGCCTGATATAAGTATGCTTTTACATGAGAAATATCGGAAGAATACGATCTTTTCCAATAATCTAGAAATACATCTTGAACGATATCTTCGGAAGTAGAACTGTTTTTTAAAATATTAAAGGCATAAATATACAACCCACTCCAATAGGTGTTAAAAACAACATCGAAATCAAGCTCAGCTTGTTGATTCATACATAATAACTTTTTTCAAAGTTAACAAGTAATCAAGCATCATCTATATTAAGCTTATGTAAACTAATCATCTGAGATGTACGATCCTCACTACATATTAAAAGCAACTATTTTTTAACGATATCTTATATTTGAAAATATCACATAAACCCCTCTTGGCTTAGAAAACGGTTTATGTGATACTATGCTTTACTAATTTACATGGTAAAACCGTAAATCCGCTTCTTGTTGTCTGGCAGAACTAAAATTAGAAACCCGTTTTAAATACCCAATAACGCGTGTCCCATAATCGACATCCTGAGAGCCACAAGAACTGCATGTTTGACGTGTTTTCTTATCGATAGTATTGCACGTATTACAAATTGTGATTTTGACATTAAAACAAAAATAATTACACCCAGCTCTAGCTGTCGCATGAATTAGTTTTAAAAACCCGTCTTTATTTGGAGCCTCTTCCAAATTTAAATGTAGTGCAGAACCGCCATCTAAATACTTAATAATGTCGTCGCCGTGCAACATAATTTTATCTAAAGTGTTTACCGAAGTGTCTTCAACCGCATAGAAATAAGAATTGTAACATTCGCGAGGAGAAAACAAACCATCTTCCTTATCCCATTTTGCATTTTTAACCCCTAAATTTTCGGCTGGTACAAATTCGGTATTAAACATATATCCGAATTCTTTTTTGGCGTCTTTATTGGCATCATAAATAATTTTAAGATTTGTAGATACAAATGATTTGTAGGTCTCGTTATTCGCTGCGTTAATACCTAAGCTTTCTGCAGCTTCTACCATACCATTAATTCCAATGGTTAGAAACTGTTTTTCTAAAGCGATAAAACCTGAATTATAAACCGGTAACATACCTGCATTTTTATATTCTTCGATTAAGCTTCTGTAAGCCACCTGATATTTCTGTATTTTTTGAATTACAGTTTTTAAATCATCTCCGTTTTGTACCAAACGATTCATGTTTAAGGTAATCACATTTATAGATCCTGTAGACACTCCGCCGGCTCCAAGCGAATAACTAAAGGTATTATCGCTAATTTCGTTTCTTAATCGGCAACAAGACGCTAAACTATCGGCACTTTCAGACTGATATATAAAAAAGGAGTTTCCTTCACTTAATTCGTATGCACACATGTCGGCAAAATCACGATCTACTGGTGCCCCATCCTTTACTAACATGGCCGCCGTAACCACAGGAAAAGTCAATACTGCTTTTTCGCGTTCGGCATTAAACCACGTCATGAAAAATTGTTGTAATTTATTTAAGCTTTCTAATTCTGGTTTGCTCATATCCGGAAACACAAATGCACCAAACAAACTTTCAAAATATTTTTTGTCGTATAAAGAAATATTCCAAAATACAGATTGATATCCTCTAGCAGCTGCTGGCTGATTTATAGCATATACAACATGTTGTAAATGATTTTCGATGGTTTTAGTGTGGCTAATTAAATAATCTTTGCCAAAATCTTTACGTGCGAAATAATCGAAATACAACAAAAATTCTACTGTTGCCAAAGCACCTGCAAACTGAGAACTCACTGCAAAAACAAGATTTACAAACTCGCCACAAAAACTTTCTAAATGTTGTGGTGCTTTACTTTCTCCTCCTAACTTTGTTAATCCATCAAACAAAAACGGATACATGCTTATAGATGCACAGTACGGCTTTAAAGAGGTTTCGTCGTGCACATATATTTCATGCGATTCTATTTGCCTCACATATTCGTTAGCCAAATCGTCGCCAAATAAGTCTGCTATTTTATTTTTCACCAACTGCCTGTTAACCTGAATATTTATGTCTTTATTCAGTTCGGCTTCCATAGTGGCTATATTTTTAGAAGACACATTAGCATTGGCATCCATTTTAGAGCCATCGGCGGCATTAGATGCACTGATATAATTACTAATGAAATTAATTTTTTTACTGACCTGTTCTTGGGTTAATCTAATCATGGCTTAATGGTTTTTAATAAATAGGTGATTTAATAACGCATTTGATTGTACGTGTGTAAATTTTTGATTGGTAGATAAAGCGTCTAAGCCTCCTAATTCCGAAATCCACTTCCCTGTTTTTATCCAAGTGAGCTCTCGTAATATATTTGTACTTACACGGTCCTCTCCTGTGTATAAACATGTTTTATAATCTAATTTCCGGGCGTAATGCAGATAATTTACAAGTTGAGGCTCGTACCATTCGCCTCCCATAAATAAAACACAACTGGCAAACCCTTTGTATTTGTTTAAGGTATGCTTATAGGTTTCTAAAGTGAGTGGTACGCCATTTTTCTCTTTCCATAGCGTAGGAGAATGACAGCCTTTACAGTGTAGTTTACAGCCACAAATGCTAAAACAAATGCTAATTTCTCCAGGAACTTCTTGGAGTGCAATCTGAATGTTTGAGTAATACATTCTTTTTTTAATTAGTCGACAAACAGATACAAACAGACCGTTTTATCGATAGGTTAATCGTCAAAAAGCTAAGAGTATTTCTAATAAGAATATTCTATGCCATACACTTTTTTCCCGAAAGCTCGACATGATTTGAATTTGGCAGGTCTTCTGACTCGCTCCTGTTTTACGCCTTCCCATTTTAAAATATTAAAACAGTGACTAAAAGAATGTAAAACATTTTAGAGAGCTTACAGCTGCGGGAACAGTTTAGGTTTTTCACCTAATTCCCTTTTAATCCCTGTATACTAGCGATGTATACTAAGAACCAAATTCTAAGTTAAAGATAATTAAGAAATCACGATGTAAATTATAAGTGCGGATATTTTATTAATAGAGTTGTTAACACTTCTAAATGGGAGTGTATTATTTAATCCATTATAAAACCGAATCATTCCTAATTGTTGCGTTTTAAAATTATGTGGTTAATCGAAAAATAAAGATCTAATTCTACAGCTTTAGGTTCTCGACTCCGCTCGAACGCCCTAAAAAGCATGGGGTTTATACTGTTTACATGTAATTTAAAAGAGAAGTTAAAAGATTAAAAATTTAAACGGTATTCGAATCACCAGAGAATGGCTTCACGATAATTTACAAACTAGTTTTTATCCTACAGATAGCTTTTAAAATAGAACCTTTCTGCAACCACCAACACGTTAGGCGACAGGCAAACCTTTTCCTTGTTTTTTCATGATACCTAGTAGAGATTTTGCATCAATATCAATTTTCTGCACCATTTTATTATCTACAACCAAAACTTCTCCCTCTAAGGCATTTGTTGTACTCGGAAAAAACACCACCGAACTACTAGTTTTTTCATCTATTAAAAGACCTGGTTTATTACCCATTGGTGTACTAACCAATACTGATGTTCTGTTATCTGGTTTCGGATTTATTTTATTCTCAAGCTCAGTTTTATATTTACTATATCCAGGAATAACATCCAGCATCATACCTTCAAACCAATCGTAAAATCTCATAAAACGCGGTAAAGTTGCCAGATAACCAAAAACATAGAAAATAATCAGTATTAATAAACCTGTTGTAATGGTTAAAGAATATTTTCCGAAGAAATCGTCTAAGTGCAAGTTATGAACAACTATTTTTCCGAGATGACTGACTTTGTACCATAATTTTTCAATGACAATAAAAAGAATAAATATGGGTAACAAATACATCATCCCACTTACAATTTTATTTTTTGGTTTTACGAGACGTTTTTTGTAATCCTTCATTGGTTTTAGGTTGGTTAATTGGTATAAAATTCTGAGCTCAAATTATATCACTTTATAAAAACAAGATAGAATAGTACCCCAGTGTAGGTTAAAAGTAAATAAAAAAATTAATAATTAGATTTGAAAAACAATTTTATAAACTGTTAAGAAGTAATTTATTTTTTCGTTTTGACATGAGGTCAGGACCATACTTGGTGGCAAGTAATAACTCACAAAGTTGAAAATCATAGTCATAAGTCATAAGTCATAAATTATAAAACAAAAAAAGCCGACTATAAATAGTCGGCTTTCTCTTATTGTGCGGGCGGAGAGACTCGAACTCTCACACCTCGCGGCACTAGATCCTAAGTCTAGCGTGTCTACCAATTCCACCACGCCCGCAATAAGGTGTGCAAATATAAAAATTACTTTCAATAAACAATTCAACTTTTGAAAAAAAATTCAACATTTTTGTATTTTTGTAGGAAACAGAATAATTCCACATGAAAAATATCTCGACTTACATCGAAAATAACAAGGATAGATTTTTAAACGAACTTATCGAATTACTTAAGGTACCGTCTGTTAGTGCCGACTCAGCATATAAAGACGACGTTTTAAAAACTTCAGAAATCGTTAAAACACGTCTTGAAGAAGCAGGATGCGATCACGTAGAAATTTGTAAAACCGATGGCCATCCCATTGTGTATGGTGAAAAAATCATCGACAAATCACTTCCAACTGTGCTTGTTTACGGTCATTACGACGTACAACCGGCAGATCCAATCGAACTTTGGACGTCTCCACCATTCGAACCTGTAATAAAAACTACCGAAACACATCCCGAAGGTGCTATTTTCGCGCGTGGTGCATGCGACGATAAAGGTCAGATGTACATGCATGTAAAGGCATTGGAATTCATGACCAAAAACGACGAGTTACCATGTAACGTAAAATTCATGATTGAAGGTGAAGAAGAAGTTGGTAGTGTAAACCTAGCAACCTTTGTAAAAAACAATCACGAGAAACTTAAAAACGATGTTATCCTGATTTCAGATACGGGAATGATTGCGAAGGATGTGCCTTCTATCACGACAGGATTACGCGGATTGAGCTATGTTGAGGTTGAGGTTACCGGACCAAATCGCGATTTACACTCTGGACTTTACGGTGGTGCTGTTGCAAACCCAATCAATATATTAACTAAAATGATTGCATCTCTTCACGACGAAAACAATCATATTACCATTCCTGGTTTTTACGACAAAGTAGAAGAATTGTCTGCAGACGAGCGTGCTCAAATGGCTAAAGCGCCTTTTAATTTAGACAACTATAAGAAAGCTTTAGATATCGACGCTGTTTACGGCGAAGCTGGTTACACAACAAACGAACGCAATTCTATCCGCCCGACGTTAGACGTTAACGGTATTTGGGGAGGTTATACCGGCGAAGGTGCAAAAACCGTTATCGCAAGTAAAGCATTTGCAAAAATCTCTATGCGATTAGTGCCAAATCAGGATTGGAAAGAGATAACAGACTTGTTCCAAAAACACTTCGAAAGTATTGCTCCAGATGCGGTAACCGTAAAGGTAAAACCTCATCATGGCGGACAAGGATACGTAACGCCTATAGACAGCATTGGTTACCAAGCGGCATCGAAAGCTTATACCGATACGTTCGGGCAAGCGCCAATTCCACAACGAAGCGGAGGAAGTATTCCTATTGTATCGCTTTTCGAAGACGAATTACAAAGCAAAACCATTTTAATGGGCTTCGGATTAGACAGCGACTCCATTCACTCGCCAAACGAACATTTCGGAGTATGGAACTACCTAAAAGGTATCGAAACCATTCCAATGTTCTACAAACACTTTACAGCATTGTCTAAGTAATTTTAGACTTCATTTATAAAAAAATCCGTTCAATATCGTGTTGAACGGATTTTCTATTTAATCCCATTTGGGCGTTACCTAAAGGTCGCGCTTTCCGTTATATCTTTTTATTACATATTACCTTACCTCAGCAATTTTATGCCAAGCACCTTTAAGCTTTAATTAAAATGCATTCTTATCATCTCATAAAAAGGATGCCACTGCTATCCCTAACGCAAAACGTCCAAATCATTAAAATAAAGAGCAAACACAATAATCGTATTTGTTTTTGTAAATTACTTCAACTTTTTCGGGAGACCTTTTCATCTTCTGACCATTAAGTAATAAATACGTTTTATGAATGACAAGCATATTTTAGAACTTTTTAGAACCGGTCAGCGAGAACAAGCTTTCAGTAAACTATACAGTTTATATCCAAAAATAGAGGCTTTAATTCTATCTAAAGGTGGTCAGAAACAAGATGCTTCAGATGTGTTTCAGGAAGCGCTCATTATCTTGAATAGAAATCTCGAAAAGTCAGATTTTAAACTCACGTCTTCCTTTTACACCTATTTATATTCGGTTTCACGATTTATATGGAAAGACACTCAGAAGAAAATCACCAAAGACAGCTTACAAAATTTAAACGCATTAGAACTAGAACAGGCTCAAAGCGTTTTAGAAGAACAAAAATACCAACATGCCGAGCGTGCATTCCTCGAATTAGGAGAACGATGTCAGCAACTTTTACAACTGTTTTATAACAAAGCCATGTCTTTTAAAGAGATCGCGCATGTTATGCAATTTAAATCCGAAAAAATTGCAAAAAACCAGAAGTATAAGTGCTTAACCAAAGCTAAGGACATCTATAAAACAAATCAATCCCTTCAATCTTAATTCGAGACATCATGGAAAATCATATAAAAGACATCGCGTTTATCAATGGGTATTTAGATAAAACATTATCTAAAAAAGAAACACTCCTTTTTGAAGAGCGGTTAAAAACAGATTTGCAATTCAACAGTTTGTTTGAAGAGCACACCACCCTTATAGAAGGCATTAAACGTCAACAATTAAAAGCTGAAATTATTTCGGGAAAAAAAATATACACGAGATACAAATGGCTTAAATATTTTGGATTCACGACTCTAGCATTGGTAATTATTATTTCCGTATTTATTTTTACTACGGCCAATAATTCAGAGGTTATAAAAAAAGATAACAGCACTATAGAGGTCGTTACTCCTACTCTTTCAATAGACACTTTAACATCTTTAAAAACAACCACTGACACAGTTGTGGAAAAAAAGATTACAAAAGTCCCCCAAGAACAAACAAAAACAGCTGTAGTAAAACCCGAGGTAAAAACAAAAATAGCTAAAGTTAAAATACCTGAGAAACCTTTCCAAACCATTACTTTTAATGCAGAGAAAGACACCACAATTGTTTGTAAAGAAGGCACTAAACTAACAATAAAAAAAGGGTCTTTTCTAGATAAAAACAACACTGAAATTACAGGCAATATAGATTTAGAAGTCACAGAATATTACACGCTTTCCGATATGGTATTAGCTCATTTATCTACGCAGTCTGATGAAACACTTTTAGAAACCGGAGGCATGCTAAATATAAAAGCTTTCCAAAATAATGCACCCTTACACTTGGCCCCAAATACAACCATTGAAATTTTATTTCCTAGTAAAACACAAAAGAAAGGCATGCAACTTTTTTCGGGAGCATGGGATAGTGGAAACATAAATTGGACACTTCAAAATAATAGTGACACAGAAGTCGCTGTAGTTGAAGAAGTCGTATTAGACATGGCGCAAGAAGAGCAGGTAGAAGTTCCCTTTTCGATTGTTGAAATTCCTCCAGCATATCCAGGCTGTGAAAATCTGGAACCCGCGACACTTAAAAAATGTACCGCTAGTGCCATTAGTAAATTTGTAATGGCCAACTTTAACACTGAAATCGCCATGAACTTGGGATTAACAGGAAGACAAAGAATTTATACAATTTTTAGGATTAATCAAGAAGGCAGACCTGTATCTATCATGTCTAGAGCATCTGACCCAGAATTAGAAATTGAAGCGAACAGAGTTATAGCCTTATTGCCTAAAATGACACCCGGGAAACAAAGAGGAAAAACAGTAATCGTCCCCTACTCTTTGCCCATTGTTTTTCAGGCCGAAAGCAATCAACTATCTGCTCTTACAGAAAGCACGCCTCGAAAAGAAACTCTAAAACGAGATTCCATTGTAAATAAAAAGTTTGAAGATAAATTAAATCAGAACTCCGCAAGCGTTAAGGCCTACGAACTAAATGGTTATATTTTAAGAACTTCAAAATTAGGTTGGATTAATTGCGATCGGTTTATTAGAAGACCCAACATACCATTTAAACTTAAAATTAAAAATGCGGGCGACGACATTAGAGTTAACATGGTTTTTAAATCTATAAAGTCCATTATACCAAGTAGCAAAATCGGTGATGTATTCGATTTTAAAAGGGTACCAAAAGATGAAAACGTAATACTTATAGTTATTAAAAAAGATCAAGGAAAATTATACTTAGGAAGTGTAGAAACTAAAACCGCAGAACATCCCAATATAGAATTTGTTTTTAAGGAAATAACCTTGGATAATCTACACGAAGAAATAGAACAACTACATAATACGTTTTAACTTAAGGATAGTGTAAACCTAAAAAAATCCGTTCCATAGCGTTTTGAACGGATTTTTTATTTACACCCATTTCGGCGTTACCTAAAGGTCGCGCTTTCCGTTATATCTTTTTATTTCATTTTTACTTACCTGCGTATTATTTAGTCTAAACAAATGCTTCGGCTTCAATTCAGATGCATTCTTATGAGCTCATAAAAAGGATGCCACTGCAATCGCTAACGCAAGAGCCTATGGCTTATTTCAACTTTATAAAATCATTACATCCTTAGTCTTTAATAATCTTATACACTCCTCTTTTATTTGCACTTTCTACACTTAAAAAGTAAATCCCTTTAGCCAAATCATTCAGCTGTAATTCGGTAGTTTCTTTGTCCGAAGTTAGATTTAAAACCGACTTCCCGGACACATCGTAGAGAGTAAAATCTGCACTTTCGGCAACAGGTCGTTCTACCGTTAAATGAGATTGTACGGGATTAGGATACAACTTAAGCTCCGATTGTAAAAATGTTGGTAAACCTAAAGTACCAAACTCGTAGCAATCACTAAATTCTGTACAAGATCCCGAAGTAATTTCAACTTTATAAGTTCCGTTTTCTGTAGGCAAATAGGTTTGAAATGTTGCATCTGCAATAGCTACACCAGTAGTACAATTATACCATTGGTACGTTGCCGACTCCTGAATGGCTTTTAAACTATTACCCGTTTGGATTACCGTATGATCTACTCCCGTTAACACCGCTTTAGTCGCCATATAACCCGCCGATAACTTTGTCATTTCGTGGAAGTATCCTAAATTAAATAATTCAAACCGATCGTCTTTAGAATGATACTTGGGATTCTGGTCTTTTTCAGACCATGCTTCTCCAACTAATACAGCCGGATATCCACGATTCCAAAAACTGGCATGATCACTATATTCAGTTCCTGGAATTACAATATTCGCATTCAATTTAAACGGATACGAACCTAAAACTGCAACTATATCGTCGCTCATACCTTGCGAGCCTTCATTATTGCGTTTTACGTCAATATCAAAACTTTGGTCATTATCTCCATCGTATCCAATCATATCTAGATTGTAAACACCTAAAATTTCATCTCCATTAGTTTTAGCTTGTTCTGCATAATAATTAGAACCAATTAATCCAACTTCTTCTTCGTCCCAAAGGGCATACACAATTGTATTCTCTAGACATTGCCCGGACAATACTCTTGCGACCTCTAACAGTGCAGCGACACCACTAGCATTATCATCGGCACAATAGTTAGCAACAGCATCGTAATGGGCACAAATCATATATACTTTTTCAGGGTGTGTTGTACCATATTGTGTGGCGATAATATTACGCCTGTTGTCGTCGCCATTTATTAACTGCGTTTCTACAACCATGTTTTCTAACTTATCTAGTTTTTCAAATACGTAGGTCGCCGCCAAATTATTATTACTAAGCCTTCTATCTAATATAGTAATTGTGTTTCCGTTAACTACCGTTGGTACTTCTCCAGAAAACTCTTTTACAGTAAGGGATAAGGAATCTAAATTTACGGAATTAATAATATCGGTAACCGATTGGCTATAGGACGTTATAACACTTAGCAGACAGCCAAGCAGCAGAAAATAGGATTTATTCATTCTAATGAATGTTAGATAGTTACACTCAAATATAATCTAATTAATTTTTTATTGAAGTGTTTTTTAGCCTTTTGAAATCATATTAACGATACGTCATAAAAACTCAAAATTGAAGATAAATTATCAATAAAAACCTTTAAAATTGAGAAAAACGAATCATAATCATATGATATGATTATGCCTGTGTTTGATATCTGTGCGATAAACTTGGCTATTCCAGAAGATATTTATTAATTTTAGAGCTATGAAAAACACAGCTTTAATCGATTCCGATTTTATTGAAGATTCAACTCATTTTAAAACCTTAGTTGACGCTCTAAAAACGGGATTTTCCTCGAACGACTATTTAGTGCCTATGCGCCATCATCATGATTTCCCTAATCCGGAATCAGAATTAGATTCTACGTTACTTTTAATGCCTGCCTGGAATCCTGGACAACATGCAGGAGTAAAAATAGCGACCGTTAGTCCAGAAAATGGAAAATACAATTTACCAGCGATTCATGGAACGTATCTTTATCTAGATGCTGTAACAGGAAAATTAAAAGCGATTTTAGAAGCAAAAAGCTTAACTGTAAAACGAACTGCGGCTGCTTCGGCTTTGGCGTCTTCATTTTTATCTAGAGAGAACTCAGAATCCTTATTAATGATTGGAACGGGAGCACTATCTACCAATCTAATTGAAGCCCATGCTAGTGTTCGTCCAATAAAAAGAGTGTATGTTTATGGACGTGATTTTAATAAAGCGAAAGCCATTTGCGAACAATTTACTTCTTCACAATTTACGGTTGAGCCTGTAAAAACTATTGAAGAAAAAATAAGCGAAGTCGATATTATTTCTACTGCAACCTTATCGCCCACACCTCTTGTTTTTGGGAAATATTTAAAAGCCGGTCAGCATGTTGACTTGGTTGGCGCTTATAAAAAAGATACCCGCGAAGCAGACGACGAAGCCATTTTAAAATCGTCTGTGTATATAGACACTTACCAAGGCGGATTAAAAGAAAGTGGAGATATTCTTATACCGCTTACTACCGGAATTCTTAAAAAGGAACAAATTCAAGCCGATTTATTCGAGCTGTGTGGGAATCTAAAAACCGGACGTAAAAACGACACTGAGATCACGCTGTTTAAATCTGTTGGTCATGCGTTAGAAGATTTATTGGCCGCGACCTATTATGTAGATAAATACACAGAAGCACATTCTTAACTTATATAAACACTAGTGTAATTAAAAATAAAAACGAGCTGTAAAATTAATTTACAGCCCGTTTTTTTTAATCGTATAAAGTGAAATAATTCTTATAATTTCTTCACATATTTTGTGATAATCACAATTTGCTGACTACCCACTTTACCTTCAATATATTCGGCATTTTCATGATCTAAACGAATATTTCTCACCGCGGTTCCTTGTTTAGCAACCATACTAGATCCTTTTACTTTTAGGTCTTTAACTAAAACTACAGAATCTCCAGTTTCTAAAACCACGCCATTCACATCGCGATGAATTATTTTAGCACTTTCGTCTTCATGTTCTCCTGTTGCACGCGCTAAAGCCATAGCCTCGTCGTCTAGATACATCATATCTATTAAATCTTTTGGCCAACCTTCTCCGCGTAGACGTTGTAACATTCTCCAAGACAAAATTTGCACGGCAACATGCTCGTTCCACATGCTATCGTTTAAACAACGCCAATGGTTTACATCCATATCTACCTGGCCTTCTATTTGCTCAAAACACGTATTACAAACCAACACACTGTTATCGACATTTTCGTTTAATGATGGCGGTAAAGTATATTGTTTTAATTGTTCTTTTGAAGTACAAAGCTCGCAACTTTTATTACTACGATCTTCTAAAGTCTGTAATACACTCATTATTTTATTTATTTTAGAATCGTAAAAATACGTTTTAAAACGAATTACGACAAACGAATACTCTAGTTTAAATCTGCACCTTCACTTTTAATCAAAAAAAAATGGCATTACAGATTAATCTTTAATGCCATTTTTAAAATCACTTTTTTTATTCGTTTTATTTTGAAAGCCCAAATGGATCTTCAATACTATATGCTGGCTCCGTAAACCATTTTGGTCCGTTTTCGGTCATATAAATATGATCTTCTAAACGTATCCCAAATTTATTCGGCACCACTAACATAGGTTCGTTACTAAAACACATGCCTTCTTCTAAAACAGTCTGATCTGTTTTTACCAAATATGGCCATTCGTGAATATCTAATCCAATACCATGTCCCGTTCTATGTGGCAAACCTGGCAATTTATAATCTGGTCCTAAGCCATTTGCTTCTAATGTTTTTCTTACTGCAACATCTATAGAACCACAAGTATTTCCTAATTGAGAAGCCTTAAAAGCAGCAAATTGTGCTTCGCGCTCTAAATTCCAAATACGACGTTGTTCATCTGTAATATCGCCATAGACATAAGTTCTGGTAATATCCGAAATATAATCGTGTAGCTTACAACCAGTATCGATAAGCACCACATCATTTTCTTCTAGATCTTTTGGTTTTTTCACACCATGCGGAAACGAAGTATCCACACCAAACAACACGATGCAGAAGTAAGAGCCTTCGGGAGCACCGTAACGTTTATGAGCTTCATGAATAAAATCGACCACGGTTTGTGCTGCAATTCCTGGTTTTAAAATACGTGCAACAGCCTTATGAATATCCATTGTAATATCCATCGCAGTCTGCATAATAGCTATTTCTGCGTTAGACTTTATCATGCGACAACCCGCTGTTATGGACTTTGCATTTACCAATGTATAATCGGTTTGGCAGTTTAAAATACCATCCACAATAAAGAACGGCGTTACCTCGTCCATTGCAATATTACCTTTAGAAATTCCGTTTTCTTTTAAAACAGAAACAAGCAATTCAAACGGACTTTCATGTTCTTCCCAACCGTGAACTGGACCTTCAAATTCCATAAAATCTAAAATGGTACCTTCTTCAAAATGAGGTGCGATATAATGAATACTCCCGTCAGGCAATAACAAAGCACCAACCATACGCTCGCTAGAATTCCATTTTGTCCCCGTAAAATAATAGAGATTGGTCCCAGCGTGTAAATAAACTGCCGAAACATTTTCGGTAGCCATTATTTTTAGAGCGCGATTAATACGTTCCGGAAAAGCCTCCTTTAGTATCGGCTCAACTAAATGTGCTTTTGGCTGTATTGCTTCTAATTCGGCTTCGATTGTCGAGCCTCCTAATCCTAATGTTGTCATGTTATAAATTATTTTTCATTAGTGCCTCAATCTCTTCAATTTCAATAGGCATAGCTTCAGTTAAATTGTAACAACCATCTTCTGTAATTACATAATCGTTCTCTAAACGACAACCTATACCTTCTTCCGGAATATAGATTCCAGGTTCGCAAGTAAGAACCATACCCACTTCAAACGGACGAGAATACAAGCCAACATCGTGAACGTCTAGACCAATATGGTGTGCCGAATTATGCATATAATACTTTTTATATAATGGTTTTTTAGGATCTTGTTTCGCAACGTCTTCTGCATTTAACAGACCTAATTTTATAAGTTCTGCTTCAACCAATTTCCCCATTTGTTGTTCGTATTCGGCAGATAACACTCCCGGTTTAAACAACTTACTTCCTTCTTTTAAGCAATGTAAAACAGCAGAATATACGGCTTTCTGACGTTCCGAAAATTTACCATTTACAGGAAAACAACGCGTGGTATCACTATTGTAATTAGCATAACACACCCCAAAATCCATTAAAATCATATCGCCATCTTTACAGACGTCATCATTCGTATTATAATGTAAAGAGCACGCATTTTTTCCTGAAGCAATAATAGCATTAAACGCATGACGTGTCGCCCCGGATTTTATTAAATTATAGCTTAGTTCTGCTTCAATTTCGTATTCTTTTATTCCCGGTTTTGTAGCTTTTAAAGCACGTTCAAAACCTTCAATACTAATATTTGCAGCATGTTGCATTAAGTCTATTTCGACCTTAGACTTTATTGGACGTAAATCCCGTGTAATTTTGGAAACACGATGTAAATTATGCAATGGATATTTTTCTTTTACCCACAAAATCATGCGATCTTGTTGCGTTTGCTGATTAAAAGTTACACGCTTTACATGTTCGTTATGTCCTAAGTAAAAGCCATCAGCTTCAAACGCCATAAGTTGTAATAATTTCTCAAAATCCTGAACCCATTCTACGCGTTCTACTCCTGAAATGGCGGTTGCTTGTTCTTTGGTTAACTTTTCGCCATCCCAAATTTTAATTTGTTCGGACGTTTCAATTACAAATAAGATTGCTCTATTTTCTGGCTTAGCCGCGTCTGGATACAATACCAAAATGCTCTCTTCCTGATCGATTCCCGAAAGATAAAACAGATCGTTGTTTTGGGTAAATCCCATAACATCGTCTGCGTTATTATGGTTAACATCGTTAGACGTTAATACTGCAATGGTATTCGGTTTCATTTGCGCTATAAAACGGTCTCTATTTTCTATAAAAAGTGTGTTTGAAATCTGCTTATATCTCATATTATATAATTCTGTTTAGATGAAAGTTATCTAAATTAAAGGTGATTTTTTTGAATGTAAAACATACTGAACTTAGGATACCCAACCTTAGAAATATCATGTTGTATTTAGAGGAATATGGCGTATACTGTTACAAATTCAAAGATAAGATAATCCGTTGGGAGAAGCCTTGCTCTTACCAAAATATTAAAATAGAGCACATAATTTGATGTACTTGGAATATTACAAAACGATAATGTACAGAACTAAATTATATTACGACTCGGTAAGACTATCTCGCAACTTTTTTGGCAACCCTTTTACCACCAAATCGTAAGAATGATCGATTAGTTCTAAAACAAACGGTGAAGGCAAATCGCCTTGATTTAATTTTAAGGTATTCCAATGTTTCTTATTCATATGAAATCCCGGAATTATACTATCGTAATTTACACGTAGGTGTTCTGCCCGTTCGGGATCGCATTTTAAATTGATAGCTGGCTCACCTTCTTCCCAACCTTTTAAAGATGTAAGAAGAAACATTTTACCTAAAACTTTCAGAACTAAAGTATTAGAATCGAATGGAAACGATTCGGTTACACCTTTCTTTTTTAAACAATAGTCGTGAAGTTGTTCTATATTCATGGCGTGTCTTTAGATTTCCCAATAACGCCTAAATGTGTATTATGAAAACTATCGTTATATTTTAAACCATAGTCTAAAATGCGGTCGAAGGAGGCGTGTCCAAACATAATTACACCTGCTAGTTGTAAGCCTTCAACAGCAAAAAAAGAACCTAAAATATATAAGAGAATGGCAATACCTTTATGATGTAGAATATTGTAAAAAAACGCCCCTATTTTATTACTAAATACATAGCCTACAAAACCTGCATCCGGCAGAAAAAACAAAACTAAATACAGCCACCAAGCATAAGATAGCTCACTAAACATCCAAACGGATAAAGCCAACATGGCGAATTCTTCTAATTTTAATATCGTTTTCAACTTATTGTAGTTTTTCGATGGTTTTGTCTTCAATTTTTAATGCAGAATAATCCAATTCCCAGTCTATGGTTTCCACAATTTTTTCAATCATTAAAATGGCTTGAAGTGCTTCTTTTCTAGCTGTAATCATAAGTCCACTTTCAGGAATTTTATCTAAAATGTGCTGTTTGGCTTCTTTATTTAATACGGTTAAGTCTTCTGAAGCAAATCTATTAAATAAACCGTTTTTAATATCGTAGTATTTCATATCGGGCTCTATAGCCAATACCTCTGGCTGTGGCATATGCTCGATCACTATTTTTTTATCGTCTGTATTAGCATGCATCTTTAGTTTCGTTAAATCATAACCAATATGCACTTTTGCATTAATAACAATTAAGGCTTTTCGTTTACTAGATAACAAACCTAAAAAATGATCTTTAATATTTTCGTGATGATAGATTTCGGCAAATTCGCCTTCTACAGTAATTAATTTACAGACACTTTTTATCTTTTCTAAAAGTACGGCAGATTGCTTTTCAGTCAGTTCCTTTTTTTCCTTCTTTTTAAACAAAGTAACTACCCAATATGTAGTTATAACTCCCAAAAGAACCATTAATATATTTTCGAACATAGCTATAAATCTAATCAGTAATCACCTGATATAATACGGGTTTACTAGGCGTTGCATCGTTTTCGAAAGGGGCAATTTGTAGGTTTAGAAAATAAGTACCGTCTTCTACGAAGTTCTGCACATAAATAAATTCGGTAATGGTTGCATGCTTTCTAATCTTCCCTTTTGTGTTCCAGAATGCATTGTGCGCTAACCACTCGCCTTCATCCTTTTCTTTATCGATACTCGGCAAATCTACTAACAAATGCTCTACTCCTTTTTCTCGTAAATAAGTAGCTGCATCTTCTAAGAGGTACGGCGGATTGGTATGTGAGTATTGCTTATTTAGTTTATCTAACGTATTCGGAATTGTTCTTATAACCACAGCTTTTCGTTTTTTATTTCCTAAAGCGAACTGAAGCTGTTTTTTAGAAATCACCAAATCGTCTCCCATTTTTTCTACCACGACAGTAATCACTTCTGCTAAAAAGAAAAACTGTTTAAGATTTTCATTTACCGAATAAAAGTCTTCTGTAATATGCCCCACACATTCGGTATGTGTACCATGCGCATGCGGATTAAAAGAAATATTATTAAAATTTACAGATGCTCCTTCCGAAACTTGTGCCGAGAACCCTTGATCGTCTATCGCGGGATCGATCTTTGGAGGCTCTAGGTAATAGGCCGAGACATTGGTACTCGCCGCACGCAATGGGATCGATATATCTATGGGTTTTGTAAAATCTATTTTATATTTTTTAGAATTAGTTTGTATGCTTGCAATCATAATAAATACTACATTTTAAATCTTAAAAAGCTGAGACGCAATGCCGTCGCTTAAAAACTTACCTTTAGTGGTTACTTTAAGATTATTATCTTCAATATACAACAATTCTTCATTTAAATATTTATCTGCTTGTGCTAAAATATATGTTTTAAAATCAGAACCAAAGACAGCCACAATCGTTTCCAAAGAGACTCCCCAAATGGTACGTAATCCTGTCATTACATATTCGTTATATTTATCGTTAACGGATAATATTTCTATTTCACTTGGTAAGGTTTTTAACTGAATTGCTTGAATATATTTTGAATTATTAGAGATATTCCAACTGCGTGATTCTCCAGAAAAAGAATGCGCCGACGGACCAATACCTATATATTTTTTGCCTTTCCAATAGGCAGAGTTGTTAATACTAAAATACCCCGGTTTACTAAAATTAGACAGTTCGTAATGTATAAAACCAGCTTCTTTTAATTGATTGATTAACATATGAAACTGAGCTTCTGCATGCACCTCATCTACATCTTCAATCTTTCCTTTTTTTATTAAGGTAGCTAAAGCTGTTTTAGGTTCGACGGTTAGGGCGTAACTTGAAATATGCGGAATATTAAAATCTAAAACAGTTTGAATATTTTCCTGCCATTGCTCATGTGTTGCTCCTGGAATTCCGTAGATTAAATCGACCGAAATATTATCGAAATACTGAGTTGCTAACTCTAAACAGTGCTTCGCTTCCGTCGCATTGTGTGCGCGATTCATTAGTTTTAAATCGGCTTCAAAAAACGATTGTACGCCTATACTTAAACGGTTTATGTTACTTTTAGCTAGCTCTAATATTTTAGTTTCCGATAAATCGTCTGGATTGGCTTCTAAAGTAATTTCAGGGTTTTCAATCACTGAATAATTATCGTATACGGCTTTTAAAATGGTTTCTATTTCTTCTAGAGATAGCAAACTAGGCGTGCCGCCTCCAAAATAGATTGTAGCAACCGTATCGTTTTCAAATTCAGATTTTCGTAATTCTAATTCTACAATTAAAGCATCAATTAACTCATCTTTCTTTTTTAAGGATGTAGAAAAATGAAAATCGCAATAAAAACATGCTTGTTTACAAAATGGAATGTGGATATAAATGCCAACACCATCCACACGTTCTTTGTGATTAGAATCGGTATTTATATTCATTTTTTAATGCTATTTATTCTCGTTTTTGAGACTTTAGGAGCGGTAACGCGCTTCTCGTTTTGCTTCACAAAAGCATCCCAACCGGTATAGTTCTTCCCAACTTCTACACGACCTTCATTATAAAAATGACACACTGCAGCGGCAAGTCCATCGGTAGAATCGAGATTTTTAGGAAGTGATTTCAATCCTAATACACTTTGAAGCATTCTAGCAACCTGTTCCTTACTGGCATTACCATTTCCGGTGATCGCCATCTTTATTTTCTTTGGCGAATATTCGGTAATTGGGACTTCGCGAGACAAACCCGCAGCCATAGCTACACCTTGCGCACGCCCCAGTTTTAGCATACTTTGTACGTTCTTCCCGAAGAAAGGAGCTTCAATAGCTATTTCGTCTGGGTGATGGGTTTCGATAAGCTCGATAGTCCGCTCAAAAATGAGTTTTAACTTGAGGTAATGGTCATCGTATTTTTTTAAATCTAATTCATTTAATTGCAAAAAAGACATGGTTTTCCCCACAACTTTTATCAGTCCAAACCCCATAATGGTGGTTCCTGGGTCAATCCCTAAAATAATACGTTCTTTACTCATTAATTACAATAATAACATCCGCTCAAAGATAAGGAAACACCAATAGTAAATGTAAACATACTGCCATTAAAAGCACCCAGTCCATTAATTGCAGGCGTATAGGTGTCTGGCTTTGTAAATCCGTGAATATAAGAGACATCGAAAAACACCCCGGTGGTTCGACTAAGGGCATATAGTGTTTCTACTCCCAATATAAAATTAAAATAACTCTGATCGACCTCTCTAAGTCCTTCTAAAGGTCTTACTAAAGTAAAACCAAGACCGCCATGAGCTTGGAATTGAAAATTAGATTTTTTATCGAAGTTAAAAAGGTGTGTATAATCGTAAACCGCTTGTCCGTTTATGCGGGTATAGTTAATCTTAAATTCATCGTTTTCACCTTTAATACGACTGAATCCTAAATCTAACTTTGCGCCCAATTTTTCGGTAAACATATATTGCGCTCCAAGAGTGACGCTAGGCAAATTAAATTCTTTGGCACCATAACCTTCGGCAAATCCTGAATTGCTTACATGATTCCCTCCTACTGCAAATTTTAGTCTTAGTACGTCCTCGTCTATTTGAGACATCCCTTGAAACGAGAAGAAGAATAATAGAATAACTACGGTAGAAATGTATTTTTGTTTTTTAATTTTAGAAGACATCTTACAATAAAAGGTTTAATTTGCACTATGTACGCCAAGGCACTTATTTATAAATCGCACGCATTCTTAATATACCTCGTTAAGATAAGTATAATTGCCTTTAGTTTTTACTTTATCTACTCGAAACTAGTGCATAACGACAGTTTATCGCTTGCAGAATTTTGGACTATTTTAAATTCTGAAACTGTTTTCTCGATACAATCCCTGCTACTTATTACGGTATTATCTTGTTTAAATTGGTTTTTTGAAATTTTAAAATGGAAGTATTTAGTAAGTACTTTTAAACCGATTTCTTTAAAACGCGCTACCGAACAAACTTTAGGCGCACATACGGCTTCTCTTTTTACGCCTAACCGTATTGGAGATTATGGTGCGAAGGCCTTATATTTCCCTTCCAATCTTAGAGCGAAAATAATGGGATTAAACGGACTTGGAAACTTCGCTCAAATGTGTGTCACCACCTTTTTTGGAAGTTTGGGTTTACTATTTTTTACCAGTACATTTCCTATACATTTCGATTATAAAACACTGCGTTGGTCGCAATATTTAATTTTCGGACTCTTAGTAATAGCTCTAATAGTACTAGCAAAAACCTATCTAAAACCAGAAACATGGCTTTTAAAAATTAAACGCTTTTTATCGGCTATTTCTCTTAGTTTACTGATGAAAACCCTCTTATTTTCGACGCTAAGATATTTTATTTTTTCATTTCAATTTTACCTATTACTGCAATTATTTCAAGTAGATTTAAGTTACCTAAACACCATGATGGCTCTGTCCAGCATGTATCTTTTAGCTTCAATTCTCCCAAGTGTTTTTATTTTTGATGTGATTTTAAAAGGTAGTATTGCAGTGTATTTATTTTCTTTTTTCGACATTAATGGAACTATTATATTAAGTTGCATTACACTTATGTGGATTTTAAACGTGGTTTTACCAAGTCTTTTTGGAAGCTATTTTGTTATGCGTTTTAAACTTCCAAAATCTTAACATATGATAATTTTTAGTCTAATCACATTAACATTATACACCTTTTTAATTGGGAGTTTGTATTGGGGATTTACAAAAGTTAAGACGTTTAAACCTCATACGCATTCTAATGAAACCAGTTTCTCTATTGTTATCCCCTTTAGGAATGAAGCCAAACATTTACCTGAATTGTTACACTCTATTTCTGAATTAGATTACTCTAAAAATCATTTTGAAATTCTTCTTATAAATGATGGGTCTGAAGATATTTCCGAAAGTATTGTTAACCATTTTACACAAACACATCGTGAGTTACAAATTACATTACTCCAAAATAAACGCCACTCTAACTCGCCTAAAAAAGACGCAATTAGCTTAGCGATTTCTCATGCTCAATTCAGCTGGATATTAACTACCGATGCCGATTGTGTACTGCCTAAAACGTGGCTAAACACCTTTAATGCTTTTATTCAAGGGCATCCGGATTGTCAATTAATTGTGGCTCCTGTTACCTATTTTACCACCTCTAAATTTCTAAATATATTTCAGTGGTTTGATGTGATGAGTTTGCAAGGTGCCACTATTGGCGGATTTGGAATACACCAACCTTTTTTATGTAATGGCGCTAATTTGGGATATAAAAAACAAGCCTTTTACGATGTAAACGGGTTTGCAGAAAATGATGCTATTGCCAGTGGTGACGATATTTTTTTACTTGAAAAAATAAGCAAGAAATACCCTGAAAGTATTCAGTATTTAAAATCTACCGATGCTGTAATTTACACACATGCGCAACCTACTTTAAAAGATTTAATTAGTCAGCGTAAGCGTTGGGCATCTAAAACAAAAGCCTATACAAACAAGTTTAGTCAGATTACCGGACTCTTGGTTTTAAGCACGAATGCCTTATTAATCTGTTTATTTATATTTATGTGTTTTGGAGATTTTTCACCGACTTATTTCACAGGTATGTGCGCCGTTAAATTTGTTGTAGACTTTATGCTTATCTATAAAAGCGCGGTATTTTTTAATCAGAAAAAAGGATTAAAATGGTATATAATTATCGCTATATTATATCCT